>CAUZRI010000008.1:0-16033 GCA_963582285.1 Gammaproteobacteria bacterium
ACTGGATTCTTTTTTAATAGTCTTGGTTGTAGAGGTATTACTCTCCTTGGACTCTGATGCCTGGCTTGTAGATGCCCCGTCACTTTTCCCGGTCGTTTCAGCTTTCTTCTTGGCATCATCAGGTTTTTCTGTTGGCTTTTTGTCCTTGAAGTCTGTGGCGTACCAACCTGTTCCCTTAAGCCTGAACGATGCAGAAGTAACCATTTTTCGTAATTTTATCTGGTCGCACTCGGGACAAACCGTCAATTTGTCATCTGAAAGTTTTTGTATGATTTCAAATTTATGGTGACATGCTTCGCATTGGTATTCGTAAATCGGCACTCTAATTTCCTTAATATAAATATTGGTGACCAAATCTAGGGCTGAAGAGGAATAAAATCAAGACGTATCTGTATAAAAATTTTATAATGAGACGATATCTGGATGTTCCAGCCGGGTTTATCCCGATGATAAAGTCCGGTATCATCGCCGCACCGCATTTCTTGGCATTATTTGGGCCGTTAGCTCAGTTGGTAGAGCATCTGACTTTTAATTAGGTGGTCGTAGGTTCGAGCCCTACACGGCCCACCATTTCTTTCCTAAAAAGAGGCAAACTTTGCATTTCTTTTTAATAAAATAATTATCAAGTGGATGTAATGAATTACAGCCATTCTACTTTCAACTAAGATGCCAGGTTATCAGAATGGTGATATCAATTAGAATTCTGGAATAACCTATGCAACAACTAGAAGATTTATCTACAGCATTCGCGAACTTTATGTGGGGTATGCCACTAGTGGTATTGCTTGTTGGGGGTGGTATCTGGTTAGTGTTTTATTCACGTTTTCTGCCGTATCGACATTTTCGTCACAGTATCGACATTCTCTTGGGAAAATATGACCATCCTGATGATGAGGGTTTAATTTCTCATTACCAGGCACTGGCCACTGCATTGTCTGGAACCCTGGGGATGGGAAATATTGCAGGTGTTGCAGTGGCTATAACAATGGGTGGGCCGGGTGCAATTTTTTGGATGTGGGTCACTGCGATAGTGGGTGTGGCAACCAAGTATTACACTTGCACTCTAGCAATTATGTACCGGGGCCGAGACAGTATGGGCGAGCTACAAGGCGGTCCTATGTATGTTATTCGAGAAGGACTGGGAAGGCGCTGGTGGCCATTGGCGACTCTCTTTGCAGTGTCAGGATTGTTTGGAACGCTTCCGTTATTTCAAGTAAATCAACTAGTACAGATCCTCCGAGAAGTGTTAGCGATTCCGGCGGGGCTGGCTAATCCTGAAAAACATTTTACATTCGATCTTATCGTAGGTGTGACGATCGGATTGAGTGTTTTATTCGTTGTAGTGGGAAATATTCAACGGATTGGTAAGGTTGCCGCCCGCCTGGTTCCCAGCATGGTAGTGGTATATTTTATCGTTACTATCGTTCTGCTTATGATGCATGTATCACAAATCCCTCAGGCTTTTATGCTGATTTTTAGCGATGCATTTAGCGGTCAAGCCGCTGCGGGCGGGGTGATTGGGACGGTGATAATGATGGGTGTCAGACGCGGCGCCTTTTCTAACGAAGCCGGGATAGGCACAGAAGTAATGGCCCATGGCGCGGCCAAAACGAATGAACCGGTGAGAGAAGGCATGGTTGCTATGCTGGGCCCGGTGATTGATACGTTGATAGTATGTACCTGTACCGCTTTAGCGATATTGGTGACAGGAGTCTGGCATGGCAGTGCTGATGGCGTTAGCTTAACTGCCCAGGCGTTTGAATCTGTTTTCCCCGGGGCTGGCGCCTACTTCCTGGTGATAATGGTGATTTTTCTTAGTATGACTACCATCATTACTTATTGGTACTACGGCAGTAAGTGCCTGGGTTATCTGGTTGGGGCAGAATACCAATATATCTACATCTGGATTTATATAATTTTAATTGTTGTCGCAGCGGTTGTGTCTCTGGAAATTGTAATTGGATTTGTGGACGGTATGTTTGCAATGATGGCAATACCAACCATGGTATCAACATTGTTATTGGCGAAAAAAGTTAATATTGAAACGAAACGATATTTTCAATCACATTTTAAGGAGCCTCACGCTGGATGGAATCAAAAAAATAAAGAGTAGTTTTATTTGAGCTACTCTTGTGAGGACATAGAAGTATGCGAGATCGTGAGAAACAGATAACCATGCTTACTGGCGCGGGGATCTCCTCTGAAAGCGGCATTCCTACTTTTCGTGGTGCTGAAGGATACTGGACCATAGGTTCAACGAACTATCATCCGCAAGAAATGGCAACCAATGCAATGTTTTCATGCGAGCCGTGGGAAGTTTGGAAATGGTATTTATATAGAGCAGAAATATGTAAAAAAGCAATGCCAAATCTGGGTCATACGGCCATCGTGACAATGGAACATTATCTGCAAAATAAGTTCTCTTTAATTACGCAAAATGTGGATAATTTGCATTTACAGGCTGGCAATAGCCTTAATAGAACTTACCAGATTCACGGCAATATATTTTTTATGCGCTGTTCAGTTGATTGTCAGCGCCTTGTATTTCCTTTACCGCAGAGTTTATTAAGAAGCCCTATTGCATTGACTGACGACGAAAAAAAATTCCTGTCTTGTCCCCATTGTGATAATTATACAAGACCGCATATTTTGTGGTTTGATGAAAGTTATAATGAACATTACTATAAATATGAATCTGTCCTGAAAATAGCAAACACAACCGATGTATTGATTGTTGCTGGTACCTCGGGTGCTACCACCTTGCCAAATCAAGTGCTGGACGTAGTCTCGCAGAAAGGAGGAACTATTATTGATATAAATATTGAGAAAACACATATAAGTGAAATGGCTATCAACAGCAACAATGGTAAATTTTATAATAGCAGTTGTACTGTAGGTCTGGGGAAATTACATGATGAAATAATGCATGGCTAAGGTTGAACTTATTGGAGAAAATTGGAAGAACACCTGATTTATTTATGCGAGAATTTAATTGTCCGAGAGAATTTTTAAATTAAATCGCTTTTAATTAACGGATTTTTAGAGAAAAAACATTTTTAAAGCAGTGTTTATTGTATTCGTCTAGAATAGTAAAAAAGCGTGTTGGCTCTTGAGAAACATAAATGCAGCAATAAAACGCAGAATGAGGGAGGTTGTAAATGAATATAAATATCTCTGATTTTGTATCGGATGAGGTTGCGATTACAATCGATGTTAATGCCACAGTTATGAATGCGATAAGCGTTATGACGTCGGCGCGTCATAATTATGTCTTGGTCACGGACAACGATTCGACTGTTGGCATATTCACAGACAGGGATTTACTGAACCGGGTAACCGGCGAGAAACTTATACCCGCTGAGGTCGTTATCCGTGATGTTATGACACCAAATCCTGATACCTTGAAAACAGATGACCATATTTCCTATGCCATTGAAAAAATGGGAAGGAACGGATTCCGAAACATTCCCATAGAAGATGAATCCGGCACAACATCAGTGCTAACTGTCTGGAATATTATATCGCACTTGTCGGAAATACTGGACGATGCTGAACAGGCAGAGAATGATAAAGAGATTGTGGATGAAATTACCGATACCGGGGGAGGTTAGTATGACTGGCATAATACCGAAAACAGCAATTGCGGACATAAATAGTCGTGAACCAGTCAGAATTGGGAAAAAAACCAGTCTTATTGATGTGGTAATGGCAATGAAAGAGGCCCTACGGGGAGCCGCCATTATTGAAGATAATACAGGTAAAATTATTGGCATTATTACCGAACGGGATCTAATGACCAAGATAGATCACAGCACTTTAGACTGGCATGATGTGCGAGTAGATGAGGTTATGAATCAAAACCCAAAGACTATTAAAGCAACTCAGTTTATTCATGAAGCGCTATCAGTAATGAATACATGCAGATTTCGACACCTGCCCATAGTCGACTCAGACAACCACGCTGTAGGGATAGTTTCTATACGGGACATCATTATGCATGTTGCCAAACTTTATCCCCAGGAATTTTTAAATCTACCCCCTGAACCGGCAAACGAAGCTGCTGCAAGATACGGCGGTTAGTGAACAAAAAAAATTTGTATAAAAAGGACATTCACTAAACATCAAGAACAAGGGGTGAAATGTTTATTGTTATGTAAACGTGAGCAGCTTTTTTGAATGGCATAATTTAATTAAAACCACACTTTAATTGAGTTATAAAAGTACCAATTCTGGTGTGTATGCGCTTGTCTCATGAAGATTTTTTTGTCAGCATCAACCAATAGGCATGACAGATCCCCGGTACCACACCAAGTATTGTTAGAATTATATTAATCCAGAAGTGAGTGCTTATCCCGACCTGCAAGAAAGCTGCTAAGGGTGGCAAAAAAAAGCTAAAATAAGTTTTATAATAAACAAAATTTTTCTCCTTTGTGTTGAAAATTATTTTCTTGATTTAAATCAATTTTAGAAATAATAAAATGATTAAACTGTATGATATTATCTTGCAGATCTTACATTAATCATACACCAACAGGTATATACCCTAGGGAAATATTTTTTGATTGTTTCAGTTGGGAATTAAATTTAAAGGAAAAATTCATGACGAAAATAAATTTATCTAATGTTGTTTTACTCTTACTGTTAGCGGCACTGATTGTGTCATGTGGTAACAATCAGAATGATACTACCAATACTGCGAGCATGCCGGCAGAGACCATGGCAGAAGGCAGCACTATGAATAACGAAAGTATGGGTATGGATGGTATGGGCAACATGTCTGGAGTAGAAAGTCAGGTGAATGTTGAGATGACATCAGATGATATCAGCGATCGCCGGATGACTGAGCAAGGTACCTTTCAGATCAGTATAGAATCAGAAGCTAATCCGATCCCAATAAATCAGATCCAAATCTGGACGTTACATTTGCAAAACGCTGCTGGTGAGAGTGTTGATAATGCTGAGATCACATTGGTCGGAGGTATGCCTTTGCATAATCATGGCATGCCAACTGTTCCACAGGTAACACAGGCATTGGGAAACGGGAATTATCTGATAGAAGGGATACAGTTCCAGATGCCGGGACAATGGTTAGTTACTTTAACTATTTCAGCAAATGATAAGACAGATAGCATAATATATAACCTGATGTTGCAACCATAAATTAATACATGTTAGTTACAAAATCGTTAATTGTATGTCTAGTCAGATTAAGCTAATTCTAGTAATTATCATTGTCGTCACGGCAGTGACAATAATCAGTGTTTCCAGTTTAAATAATATCGACACGGCTATCATCTCTGATACTGAGGTAATTGAGGTCATGCCGCCAGAGCCCCATGTTTGGGACGAGAACGAAAAGGCACATTTGACCTCGCTCAGTCTAAATAATTTACCACCGTTACCCAAGGACCCAACCAATAATGTTGCAGATAATCCTGCAGCGGTAAATTTTGGTAGGCAGTTATTTTTTGATACACGACTGAGTAGTAATGGAAAGGTATCGTGCGCAACTTGCCATAAACCTGAATTAAAGTTTACCGATGGTTTGCCGCGCGCCCAAGGCGTTGGCGTCACTCCCAGGAAATCAATGACCATTATTGGCACGGCATATAGTCCTTGGTTATTTTGGGATGGCAGGAAGGATAGTCAGTGGTCGCAGGCGCTGGGACCAATGGAAAGCCCGGTAGAACATGGCGGAAATCGTTCAATGTATGCCCACACAATTCTAAATGATGCAGCCTATATAGAACAATATGAGTCATTATTCGGGGAATTTCCTGATATATCGGATCCGCAGCAATTTCCTGTTTCAGCAGGACCGGTAGACGATACATTAGCTAACGAATCATGGGAGAAAATGACACCGGAGTCCCAACACACTATAAACAATATTTTTATAAATATGGGTAAATCTATTGCGGCATATGAACGAGTAATAATGCCAGGTCCCTCTCGGTTTGATGTTTATGTTGATGCCGTAAAGATCGGCGACAAAATGCTCATGGCGAAAGATTTTACTGAAAATGAAGCCCTGGGCTTGCGCTTGTTTATAGGAAAAGCACAATGTATTAATTGCCATAATGGCCCCTTGTTTACTAATAATTCATTTCATAATACTGGGGTGTCTCCTGCGACAGATCTTCCCCCGGATTTTGGTCGTATTGAAGGCGTTTATCAGGCAAAAGTTGATCCATTTAATTGTTTAGGAGCATACAGTGATGACGTTGAAAACAACTGTCCGCATTTGCAGTATGCCAGGACAGAAGGTCAGGAAATCATTGCAGCATTTAAAACGCCAACTCTACTTAATGTTGCAGATACTGGGCCCTATATGCACTCTGGCCAAATTGGTTCATTATCAGAAGTGATTAAGCATTACAGTGATGCACCACTGGCAGTTAGAGGTCATTCAGAATTAGCTCAGTTAAATTTATCTATGGAGGAAATGCACAATCTTGAAACCTTTCTGCAAACCTTAAGCAGCCCCCTTGCAACCTCTGAGGAACTATTGACATCTCCCTGGCCACAAGCAGAGTAAGGCTAAGTAAATCTTAGAGACAAAAATAAAACAAGATTACATCTTGTTAATCTTGTAAATCCTGTCTATTTAATTTCAATATTTGGCACATAGTATCTTTCGTGTCTATCACTATATCTACGCTGCTTGTTCTCACTGCGCATCCTTTTATGATTTGCGGAATATAAATAAGTAATAAAGCGCTGTTGCCATGGCTATCCAAACTAATGCCATAAATCCAAGGCGGTGGTCATGACTGCTCACAAAAAAATCATATGTGCTGTTTGGTGTATATACCAGAAAATATCGGAATAACTTAATGCCAGCAACAAGTCCAGCATGTAGAAAAATACATTGAATAATATTGTCCGTCCTGATTCGTATCATCCCAAATAAAACACCAAGTATAAATAGAGCCAGGAAGGCATCATAATTTTCTATATTTACTAAATTAGAATAGGCAGGAATAAATTGGGAAAGGGCCGTAAAAAAATAAATCACCTCGCCATCAGCGATATCTGGATAATTTATAAAATGGACAAGGGCGTAGACTATGCTCGTCAAAACAATGGCAACTGAAGCATTAGTATTTTTGTACAAGCCTTGCAATAGTGCGCCTCTAAACACAGTTTCTTCAAAAACAGAAACGGTTATCCCTGTTGCAAGAGCACTAATGAGTAAGACAATTATTCTTAATATAGTTATGTCCCGTCCGACGTGTAACCCATAGACATTAAAAATTAATAACGACGCTGCAAGCATTAATATAATAGTAAGTCCTGCAACGAATTCCCAACCTGCGTTATGCCTCTGTTTTTTATCAATTGGACATAGACCAATTGTGTTAAAAGTTAGAGTGCTAAAAAATTTTAAATAAAACAGACTAAAAATTAATCCGCAAAATTGAGTAGATGCAATGATTACATCAGGGAATGAAGTTTCTGTAAAAATTGTAATAAACAGATAGAGTGGGTAAGCAATAGTTGCGCCAGATAGCAGTGCGCCAATAACCACCATGAAAAAGATAACGAATGAGGACACGAGGTAAAATAATCCAGGTTGGTTTTTTATATTGTATAGAGAATTGACAGGGCTAAATTATGAGCTGACGTTGTTTATCTCATTAACTTCCTTTCCGCCCTCAACTCGGTTTCTAGTTGACTGATACGTGAAAGTATTATTTCTTCCTGATAATAATCTGGTTTTGGGCTGCGTCGTCGTATCAGATCTTTCAATAGATCAATTGCAACTCGTGTTTCTCCAGTCAAAAAATAGTATTCTGCATTCGCTATACTTGACTCGATAATATTGCCGGCTTCTGCTTCAGCCCGGCCCAGTAATGTAAAATAAGTTATGTCAGGCGTATGGTATCTTCCGTAACTTTCTAGAATCTCTTTTGCTTTTTTTGGCTGCTTCGCCTTAATCAATGTATTTGAATAAGACAAAATTAAAGGTCGGTAATCAGGGAACAGCCTGTCCATCCTCTCGTAAATACTAATCGCCTCGTTGTATTTGCCTTGTTGTACTTCCAGATCTGCCCGAGCCAGCAGAAAAGAAGTATTGTTTTTGTCTACAGCAAGCAAGCCATCAAGCAATTTAGTCGCAGCCGCATAATCTCTGTTTTCCAAATACGCTAGTGCAAGTCCATATTTTATATTTTCAGCATCATCTGTAAATTCCTGTTTATCGAGTTTGTTGCTGTAGAAATCTATAGCTAATACAGGATCCTCGTATGTTTTAACAATTAACTTGGTGCGAATTAATTTGTAAGTATTGCTTTCATGATATGAACTGAACGGTGTAGAACGGTCAGCCCTTGATAGGGCATCTGCAATACGATTGGTAGTTAATGGGTGGGTTCTCAGAAACTCCGGGGCTTGTGCCGCATAGCGGGAATTTTTTTGTAATTTTTGAAAAAACCCTGGCATCCCCATAGGATTGAATTCTGCTCTTTGTAATAATTGCATGCCAACCCGGTCGGCCTCTTCCTCATTGCCACGGGTGAAGTTGATTTGCGCCTGCATTACCGATCCCTGGACCGCCATCAACGCGGCGGCACCAGCGTCAGCATTCTGGGTTGCTACCAGTATGGCACCTAGCATTGCGGCAATCATTGGTATGTTCATTTTTTGATTCATTTCAACAGAACGGGCCATATGTCGTTGAGTCACATGAGCAATTTCATGGGCAATGACCCCAGCTAATTCGCTTTCCGTTTCAGAATTGATTATGGTTCCGGCGTTAATTCCGACTATTCCTCCCGGTGCGGCAAATGCATTTATGGCAGGGTCATTTATCGCGAAGAATGTAAATAGTTGACTGTTGTTATCACTTTGAGCAACCAGACGGTAGCCAACGGACTGGACATAGGTTTCTATTTCGGGATCATCGATTATGTCTGTTTGTCTTCGGATCTGGTTAAGAAAAGCCTGGCCGAGACGTCGTTCAAATTCCGGGCTAAGAATATTTCCCGTTGATTCGCCAATATCAGGTAAGTCTTGAGTCGTGACCGCATTTGCATATAGCCCTGGCAACAAAAGGCAAAAAAAGACCTGTTTAAGTAAGGCAATGACAAATTTATTCTGTAACATATTATATAGAGTCTGTTTACAGTCCCAGGGTTCCGAAAGCATACGAATGTATCTTTCACAGTTAATAACGTACAGACTTAAAGTTTAGTATACATATATTTAAATGTTGTTGGTTCAATTAGTGTAAATAACATGGAGATTAGAGGATGGGAGACGTTAAAAATGCCTTTTATGCGCAGTCAGGTGGGGTTACGGCTGTTATAAATGCTAGTGCTTGTGGTCTTATCCAAACAGCACGGCAATATCAGGATAAAATTGCAAAAGTTTATGCGGGCAGAAACGGCATTATTGGTGCTTTAACGGAAGATCTTATTGATACAAGTCAGGAATCTGATGAAGCTATCGCAGCGCTACGGCATACACCGTCTGGCGCATTTGGTTCCTGCCGATACAAATTAAAGGGTCTGGTAGATAGCAAGGCGGAATATGACCGTTTAATTGAGGTATTCAAGGCCCATAATATTGGTTACTTCTATTATAATGGAGGCGGTGACTCGGCCGATACCTGTCATAAAGTCTCTCAGATTTCTCAGGGCTTGGGATTTCCTATTCAGGCAATTCATATTCCTAAGACAGTAGATAATGACTTACCTGTTACAGATAACTGCCCTGGATTTGGTTCAGTTGCCAAGTATATAGCTGTATCAACACGTGAAGCCTCATTTGATGTGCAATCAATGGCCCTAACATCAACCAAGGTTTTTGTTATAGAGGTGATGGGAAGGCATGCTGGTTGGATTGCAGCTGCGGGTGGTCTGGCGGCAGACAAGGATAATGATATACCTGTCGTTATCCTGTTTCCTGAGGTTGAATTCAACCAGGATCTATTTCTGGAAAAGGTGAAAGAAAAAGTCTCAGCGTATGGATATTGCTCAGTTGTGGTCTCAGAGGGAGCGAAGTGGCCAGATGGACGTTTTCTAGCGGAACAAGGAACAATGGATGCATTCGGTCATGCACAACTTGGCGGTGCAGCACCTGTAGTTGCTAATATGATCAAAAACGCATTGGGTTATAAGTTTCACTGGGCTGTAGCGGATTATCTGCAACGTTCTGCCAGACACATTGCGTCAAAAACCGATGTCGATCAGGCATATGCCTTGGGTAAGGCCGCTGTTGAACTTAGTCTTAATGGCAAAAGTGCCATTATGCCAACGATCATCAGAACGTCGAATAACCCCTATACCTGGGAGATCGGGCACGTACCACTGTTTGATGTGGCAAATATTGAAAAGTTTATGCCCCCTGAGTTTATAAGTGAGGACGGATTTGGCATCACTGAGGATTGTCGACGATATCTTGTTCCCCTAATACAGGGTGAAGACTACCCTCCGTATAGGTCTGGTATGCCTTGTTATGTAAGACTAAAAAACCATGCAGTAGCAAAAAAACTGGATTCAAGTTTCACTATTTAAGTTAAATTGGGCATAAATAAGGAAAAAATGCTAGTTTTTCAACGGCATGACAAGTAAACTAGCGCCCTTTTCAGCCAGCGGGGATGATTATGCCCCTGCTATATAAATTGACCCACACCTTAACGAGGAATAACTATGTCATATTTAGTTTTTGCGCTGCTTTGCGGCATTTTTGCGATTGCCTACGGGGCCTGGTCTGTACTCTGGATATTAAAGCAACCAGAGGGAAATGAACGCATGCGTGAAATTGCCCTGGCAATTCAGCAGGGTGCCTCGGCCTACCTGAACCGCCAGTACACGACAATTAGTATTGTTGGGGCGATCTTGTGTATCGCATTGGGTATCGCGTTAGACTTGTATACCGCCATAGGTTTTTTGATTGGCGCAGTATTTTCCGGAGCCGCGGGTTATATCGGCATGAATATCTCGGTCAGATGCAACCTACGCACCGCAGAGGCGGCTAATAGTGGACTTAATGCCGCATTACAAGTTGCGTTCCGTGGTGGTGCTATAACAGGAATGTTAGTTGTGGGTCTGGGTCTGCTGGGTGTTGCTGGTTATTACGCCATACTTACCAGTATGGGCCTCTCCATGGAGATAGTTCTGCATGCGCTTGTTGGTCTGGCTTTTGGCAGCTCATTAATCTCTATTTTTGCTCGACTAGGTGGCGGTATTTTTACAAAAGGTGCAGACGTTGGTGCGGATCTAGTAGGTAAAGTGGAAGCGGGTATCCCTGAAGATGACCCACGAAATCCTGCTGTAATAGCCGATAATGTCGGAGATAATGTCGGTGATTGTGCAGGCATGGCAGCTGATTTGTTTGAGACATACGCAGTTACCATTATTGCAACCATGTTGTTGGGAAGTCTGTTGATGCCTAGTGAGGGAAATAATGCGGTTTTATATCCCCTGGTGCTTGGCGGTGTTTCCATTATTGCTTCGGTAATAGGTACATTTTTCGTCAGAGCTAAAGAAGGCGGTTCCATTATGGGGGCGCTATATAAAGGACTGATTGCTGCGGGCGTGTTATCTGCAATTGGTTTTTATTTTGTAACAGCAAACATGATGGGCTCAGAGTCATCCGGACTTTTTGGATGTACATTAATTGGTCTAGCATTAACTGCTGCGCTAGTGGTGATTACTGAATATTACACCGGTACAGAATTTGCCCCAGTTAAACATATCGCCGAGGCCTCTACCACGGGAGATGCAACGAATATAATTGCTGGCCTGGGTATATCGATGAAATCAACGGCATTACCGGTGATTGCAGTATGCGCCAGTATATATGGTGCGTTTGAGTTAGGTGGCCTTTATGGACTCGCCACTGCGGCAACATCAATGCTGTCCATGGCAGGTATAATTGTTGCGTTGGATGCTTACGGTCCAATAACTGACAATGCTGGTGGTATTGCAGAGATGGCCGGGCTTGATGAAAAAATTCGAAATATTACCGACCCGCTTGATGCGGTGGGTAATACCACCAAGGCGGTGACCAAGGGCTACGCAATTGGTTCCGCTGGCTTAGCTGCATTGGTTCTGTTTGCAGACTTTACTCACAGTCTAGACGCCGCCAATAAACTTGTAGAGTTTCGTCTCGATGATCCCGCAGTAATAATTGGTTTGTTTATAGGTGGTTTGATTCCTTACCTGTTCGGTGCAATGGCTATGGAGGCCGTAGGTCGTGCAGCAGGTTCAGTTGTAATTGAGGTAAGACGGCAGTTCAAAGAGATACCTGGAATAATGGAAGGGACCACCAAGCCAGATTATTCTCGGGCAGTGGATATGTTGACCAAGTCTGCAATCAAGGAAATGATTGTTCCTTCATTATTACCTGTGTTGGTCCCTGTTGTTATTGCGTTTGGTATGGAGGCGTTAATGGGTGACGGTGCAGGAGCCAAGGCATTGGGCGGTCTTCTGGTTGGTACTATAATTACAGGAATATTTGTCGCCATATCCATGACAGTTGGTGGTGGTGCCTGGGACAATGCCAAGAAATATATTGAGGATGGAAACTTTGGCGGTAAGGGTAGCGATGCACATAAGGCATCAATCACCGGCGATACCGTAGGTGATCCTTACAAGGATACGGCAGGTCCTGCAATCAACCCTCTTATAAAAATCATGAATATTGTTGCACTGTTGATTGTGCCTTTGATCTAAGGAAGAGGAGTCATTATCTGAAAGTGTAGAATTAACAAAACAGGTATAACAAGAATTACGGATTAATTAATATTAAAGTAAAACGTGTTTAATAATTTATAGATATAGGGTTAATCCCATCTTTAAAATATTGATGCACCTCGCTCCCTGCATAATCCTTTATGAAAGGGTTAGCTTTAATGGTATGTAACGCAGGTGTTTCGGCGCAAGCCTTTTGAGAGTTTGCTAAGTTCGGCTAATGCTGATGAACTTATCATAATAGGGTGAGCAATTAATGCATCGACAATATTTGTCCAATAATTTCTTCGTATCATGAATTTATATTAAGTATTGTCAATAAACGCACGGTGTCAGAAAGTGGCAAGCCCATAACGCCAGAGTAACTGCCTTCGAAACGTGTGATAAATCCTGCAGCTTGGTCCTGAATACCATATGCCCCAGCTTTATCCAGAGGCATGAACTTTTTTATATAATCCTCGCATTCTATTTTATCAATGTTTCTGAACCATACCCGACTTGAATTAAGAAGTTGATTATGTGTTTCGGTTAGTAGTGTCACAGCTGTATATACAACATGTTCTCGTTTTGATAACGACATAAGCATATCAATTGCTTCAGCAAGTGTGTTGGGTTTGCCAAGAATATTATTGTTACATACCACTTCAGTATCAGCACTCAAAACTGGAATTGATGAAGACAAATTTTGTCGAGCTTGCATGGCTTTTTCCAGGGATATGCGTAAAACGTATTCGCTGGGTGACTCATTTATTCCTGGAGTCTCGTCTACCTCGACATCTATTAATTCAAATTCCGTAGTTAATTTTGACAAAAGGATACTTCGCCGGGGAGATCTGGATGCGAGATAGAATTTGGACATAAATATAATTTCAGTTAAAAATCGAGAATCTCAATTCATCCAGGATCAATTCTCTATTGCTCATTCTCTATGATAAGGATGGTTTTTCAGAATACACCAGGCGCGATAGATTTGTTCAACAAGAAAGACCCTGACCAGGGCATGAGGAAGTGTATAGTCAGAGAATGACCATTTTTC
Organism: Gammaproteobacteria bacterium; assembly: GCA_963582285.1. Lineage (GTDB taxonomy): Bacteria > Pseudomonadota > Gammaproteobacteria > Eutrophobiales > Eutrophobiaceae > Eutrophobius. Next base: position 13,738 of record CAUZRI010000008.1, read on the forward strand.
ATTTGCAGCTTCTATCACAGAACAATCTAAACCATCAGGGCCACCAATAATAAAACAGGTGTCTTGTCCTGTATTCATCCATAGGTTGATTTTTTTTGAAAAATTAACAGTCGTTTGTTTTTTTCCTCGTTCGTCTAAAACAACTATATGATAATTTTCTGGAATGTCTTTCAATATGGCAAGGGCTTCTTGTTTTACAATCTTGTCTATTGAGATATTTTTTCCTCGCCTAGCTGGAGGTATCTCCTTTAGTTTGAGGTTTAACTCGTGGGGCAAGCGTTTAAGGTATTCCTGGTAGCCGCTCTGTACCCATGAGGGTACTTTTTTACCAACAGAAATTATTTTTATATTAATCAATTAGACAATGACTGATCACCGGGGTTGTCTAGGGACCAGAGTTTTTCCAGTTGGTAGTGGTCGCGAGTGGATTGCTGCATGACATGTACTACAATATCACCCAGATCAATAAGAACCCATTCTCCCATGTCTTGTCCTTCAGTGCCGATCGCATCGGTATTATATTTTTTAGCAGTTTCAATAATTTTTTCTGCGAGAGCCCTGACATGTGTGTTGGAGCGCCCGCTGGCGATTATCATATAATCCGTAAATGATGCAATTTCCTTTACATCCAGGGTTACAATCTTGATGGCCTTAAGATCATCGAGTGACAATTCAAGTTTTTCACATAATTCTTCTGACATATTATTTTCTTTAATAGATTTGTTCATTAGTTATATATTCTAGTACATTGTCTGGCAGTAAAAATTTTGTTGATTTATTTGACTGCATGAGTTCTCTAATTCGGCTTGATGATATATCCAGCGTCGGGACTTCCTGTTTGAGTATTTTTCCATGTGTTGAGTTATGTAGGTTCTCCTTAATAGATTCTTTTCTGGATTCATAAAAGGCGTTTAGCGCATCTTTCTTGATAACTTGTTGTGTATTCGGTCTATTGGTAATTAATATATGCGCAATATCAGTAATTGTTTGCCACTCTTTCCAGGTATCGAACTCTTGAAATGCGTCCATGCCGATTATCAGGCAAATCGAATTGTCGCAATAAATCTTCCTCAATTCTTTAAGTGTATCAATTGTGTAGCTAGTATTATTTCGTTTTATTTCAATGTCAGTTACCTCTAGACCATTCACATCTTTTGTTGCCAGATGAAGCATCTGGTAACGCTGGTTTGCGCTGGCCTGTAGAGGTACACGATGGGAAGGAAGATTAAGCGGAACCAATACCACTTTTTCCAGATCCAGTCTTTGCTGGCATTCGAGCGCTAACCTTAGGTGCCCATAATGTACCGGATCAAATGAACCCCCGAGTATACCTACAGGCTTATTCATAAGGTGCAGTGAAATATTTCACAAACAACTAAAGAAACAAAGTTAATAAAAGCAACCATTATATTAGATTTTGCTAGCGACAATATATTACTTTCTAATATGACCATCACCAATAACAATAAATTTTTGCGAGGTCAGTCCTTCTAATCCCACTGGGCCTCGGGCATGAAATTTATCTGTACTGATCCCAATTTCAGCGCCAAGGCCGTATTCATAACCATCGGCAAAACGGGTTGACGCATTAACTATAACTGAACTGGAATCTACTTCTGACATAAATTTTCTTGCATGATTAAAGTCATTTGTGACGATAGTATCTGTATGTTTGGATCCATATTGATCTATGTGATCAATCGCCTCATCGAGTCCAGGTAATATTTTCAAAGACATGATCGGGGCCAGATACTCAGTTGCATAATCCTCATTGGTTGCAAGTTTTATTCCGGGTAGTATTTTTTTTGATAATTTACAGCCACGAATTTCAACTCCGGCCTTTTCATACATCGGGCCGAGTTTGGTAAGAACAACTTCCGCAACAGAATCGGCTATTAACAGACATTCCATTGCATTGCACACGCCGTAGCGTTGAGTTTTAGCATTGTAGGCAATATCAACAGCTTTCTGTATATCTACTTTACCGTCGATATAAACGTGACATATTCCATCCAAATGTTTTATTACTGGCATCAGTGCCTGTTCGCTGACTCGTTGAATCAGGCCTTTACCTCCTCGGGGAATAATGACATCAATGTATTCAGGGTGTTGTAACATTATTCCTACGGCCTCCCGGTCGGTAGTTTCAATAACCTGAACCGCATCTTCAGGTAATCCTGATTCTTTCAGACCACGTCGTATACAAATTGCAATTGCCTGGTTTGAATGAATTGCCTCTGATCCTCCTCGAAGGACAGTTGCATTTCCGGCTTTCAAACAGAGTCCCGCAGCGTCA
>CAUZRI010000009.1:0-15716 GCA_963582285.1 Gammaproteobacteria bacterium
GCTGAAAATTTATATCTGTTCTTGAAAACTGAGGAGTAATGTAATGGACATAGTCATGCATACGATTAAGTATCATTCCAGTTGCATCCTCAGCTGTATAACCTCGAACGTCCTTGTCTCGATGAATTTTTTGCATCCACTCAAGGTTAATTATTGGTACTACACCGATCAATAAATCAACATGTTGCGCAAGATTAATGTCTCCTGTAATAAGACCGCCATGTAGTCCCTCGTAAAATAGTAAATCGGTATTTTCTGGTATTGGCTCCCAGGCAGTGAGTGAGCCAGGTGGAGAACCGTGTTGCTCGCCATCCAGTTCATTGTGAATATAATGGCGATGTTTCCCTGTTCCGTTTGCCGAATACTCACTGAATAGCTGTTGCAGATCTTCAAATAAGTTTCCATCAGGACCAAAATGGGTAATTTGTTGACCTTGTTGTAGCGCTTTTTCAATCTGGATATCCATCTGTTTTCGATCAAAGCGATGAAAACTGTCGCCTTCGATGAATGCGGCATTAATATCAAGACGACGAAAAATTTGTTCAAATGCTATTTTAACATTGGATGTGCCGGAACCGGAAGATCCAGTTACAGCTATAATGGGATGTGATTTTGACATATTTTTTGAATACTCATTTTGATTCAGCAACAATCAACAATACAATAGCACAGTACTGTTAAAAATGACTATGAGCTAGACTATGGAACGGGTATGGACTTAGAACTACTTAAAATTTATAGAGTTACAATCATTGATCAGATGCAATTATCGGAATATTAGATGATGAATTTGTTTCTGGCATCACCAAAAGACATTCAGCTATACCGAAGATTGTTAGGGTATATTTACCCTTACCGAATGCTTTTTGTACTTTCCTTAAGCGCAATGTTGATCCTGGCATTATCTGACGCTGCTAAAGCGGCAATTCTCAAGCCATTGCTCGATGGTGCTTTTATAAATAATGACCCAGACTTGATGATAAGTATTCCACTTTACCTTGTATTATTATTTATAATTAGTGGATTTGCGATTTTTGTATCCGGTTCTTCGCTTCACTATCTTGCAAATAGAATTGTCATGGACATGAAAGAACAAATGTTTGATCGATTGCTAAAGTTGCCTAGTAGTTATTACGATGAATACAGTACTGGCAGTATTGTCTCAAAGTTTACATATGATGTAGAACAGATTAAAGACGCAACCACTACCGCTATAAGTGTATTGGTAAAAGATTCACTAGTAATAAGTGGCCTGTTAATTTGGATGTTCTATCTTGATGTGACAATGACTGTAATTACTTTGCTAAGCGGTCCATTTATTTTAATGATTGCCTTTTTTATTCGAAAAAGACTTCGCATTATGAGCAGCAAGGTTCAGGAAACGATGGCGGATATAAACCGCACAGTGAATGAGGCAATTAGTGCACACAAAATTATTAAATTATTTAGTGGGCAACAATATGAAAAGGAAAAATTTCACAAGGTTATTAATTTAAACCGAAGGTTTACCATGAAATTTGTAAATGCCTCTGTTGCAAGCGGTCCAGCCGTGCAATTAATAGCCTCTATTGCCCTTGCAGTAATAATCTACTATGCAACGGGACAAGCATTGCTTGGCACCTTGAGCGTTGGCACATTCGTTTCTTTTTTTGCCGCGTTAGTAATGATGCTTGATGCGTTAAAACGGCTTGTTAAGGTGAATGAATATATCCAGAAAGGGCTGGCAGCAAGCGAGAGTGTATTTGGACTTCTGGATGAACCTGTGGAACAAGATTTTGGAAATAATTCAGCTTTAAATTTTAGAGGAGAAATCACGATTCAAAATCTTGAATTCTCGTACAATAAAGACTCTAACGTTCTGAATGATATTTCATTATCAATAAAACCTGGCGAAACCATTGCCCTGGTTGGTTCTTCAGGCAGTGGAAAAACCACATTGTCAAACCTGATTCCACGCTTTTATCAGTATAGCGAAGGAATTATTAAGATTGATGGTATCGAAGTAAACGCAATGCCATTGTCATCTTTACGTGATGCAATCGGTATGGTGACACAAGATATTATTTTGTTTAACGATACAATAAGAAATAATATAGCTTATGGACAGTTAAGAGACTTTACGGACAAGGAAGTTAAAGATGCGGCAATAGCAGCCCATGCAGTGGAGTTTATAAATAAATTATCACTGGGTATGGATACCTTGATAGGGGAAAATGGCCTTCGATTGTCGGGAGGGCAGCGGCAGCGTATTGCATTAGCAAGATCATTATTGAAGAAAGCCCCGATACTAATACTGGATGAAGCTACCTCAGCGCTGGATTCAGAATCAGAAAGACATATTCAGCTAGCTCTAGATGAGTTACGAAATAACCACACTTGTATAATTATTGCCCATAGATTGACTACAATTGAATCTGCAGACCGTATAGTGGTGCTTGACCATGGCAGAATCGTAGAAATAGGAAAGCATGCTGAAATGATTGACAAGAAAGGGCCTTACTCAAAATTGTACGCGAGCAGTCTGACTAGTCTAAATTAAAACAGATCAACAATTTGTTTTATTAATATCAGTTGATTTTTATTTAAGCTATAAATTTTCTGTGAATCAAGTTATCCAGAGAAACGGTACCAGCTCCATGTTTTACCAGATAAAGCAGTAAGCCTGCCCAGAGGATATGTACACTCCAGGATTCTGGATAAACAAAGAATTGAATTACCAGGGTCATTATAAGGAGCCCTACTGCACTAAGTCGTGTTAAAAATCCAGCAATGATAGCCAGTGATAAAAAGAATTCACCAAAGGTGGCAGAATAAGCAGCAAATTTTACTGGCAGGAAAGACAAGGAATATTCATGTTGAAATAAAAATATTGTACTATCTGTTATATTCCAAAATTTCCAATTTTGACCAAACATGGACCAACCATCTATTTTAGTTTGTACTGATCGCCAAAAAACTGAAGCGATGGCAAATCGTATAACTAATGCAACAATTGACTCCGGTACTATAGAAACTCAGGCGTTTAATTTGTTGATTACTAAGCTGACATTTTTTTTCATAGTGTTTCCTTGTTAATATTCTGGAATATGCCATCTGTTAAGCATCTTGCCAGGCATATATCCATTTCAAAATTCGGATTTTCTTCAGAAGCTAGTAACATTACCTGTGCAAGTGTATGTCCGTTTTGTAACTGCTGAAGGAATGTAAACGACGCTGTATCAAGTTGCCTTACCATAACATCATTTTCTGGTCGGAAGCAGCATAATGATTCACCACCGGATTCGAGATCAATTTTATCCTCAGTTTCCTGTTCGGTGTGATTTACATCCCAAATTTTAAATATGGGAAACGGTGATTGAATTAATTTGACTGATGGGTGCATTAACAGCTTTGTATGTGCCAGTTTGTTAGCCGGAATCATAGCAAGTTGATCAGGTATTAATGGAGCAGCGTCAGCTGCATGATAGGACTGGTGCCACGCCAAATCTACACGGGCGATATCTGAAAGCCAGGGATGCTCCTTTGTATATTCAAAATTTAAAAGAAAATCTGGAAAATTTTCTGCAAAATAAACCATCGCCGCGCTTCTTGGTGGATGCTCAATCATAACAGGTAAAAATTTGTAAAATATTTACATTAAGGGTTTTGTGGTGTACTTAGAAACTTCGATGGGTCAGCAGGTAATTCTTGTGTCAAGCATACTGCTTTCTGCAGAGTGTGTGATTAGGTTCCAATTGCAAAAGAAAGATTGCTGATCATGTGAGTTTCCGTAAATCCCGTATAAAATATAAAAATTATTTTACTCCATTTTGTATAAATCAAACAGAGGAATTAGTTTCCGGCAATGGTCATGTTTTCGATTAAAACAGATCCGGTCTGGATATTTCCTCGCGTATCTACATCATTACCGATTTTCACTATGTGTTTGTACATATCAGCAAGATTTCCAGCTACAGTTATTTCGTCTACAGGATATTGGATCTCTCCGTTCTCAACCCAGAAACCAGATGCACCACGTGAATAATCTCCTGTTACCTGGTTTACGCCAAAACCGATTAATTCAGTAATAAGTAATCCTGTGCCCATATCATACATTAATGAATTCAGATCTTGTTTACTCGTATCAACTATGAGGTTATGAACCCCGCCTGCATTACCTGTTGGTGACATTCCTAACTTGCGTGCAGAATATGCGCTTAGTATATATCCCTGTAATATGCCATTATCTATTAGCGTCCTGTCCTGGGTTGCCATCCCGTCATTATCAAAAGGTGTGCTACCTATCGCTTTCTTTAAGTGTGGCTTTTCGCGAATATTTATATATTCGGGAAAGACAGAATCTCCTATTTTATTCAATAGAAAAGAAGATTTTCTGTATTGCGAGCTACCTGAAATTGCATTTATAAAAGAGGAAAACAATCCGCTGGCAACTGGTGCTTCATATATAACAGGTACAGATTTAGTAGTAATCTTGCGTGAATTTAGATGCAATAGTGTACGCTTGGCGGCTTTTTCAGCAATGTTTTCAATAGTCTCAAGTTCTGCATGATCTCTGCATCGAGCGTACCACCCATTTCTTTGCATCTTTCCGTCTTCTTCTGCAATGACACTGCAATCAATAGAGTGTGTGGACCAATCCCATCCATCGACAAATCCATGGCTATTTCCATAGATGTGGGATCCCTGATAAGTATGAACTGTTGCGCCCTCTGAATTTGATATCCGGGCGTCGTAATTACGAGCGAGGTTTTCACAGTTAATAGCAATTTTTTGTGCACTTTCCGTTGTTATCTCCCACGGGTGGCAAAGTGCCAGGTCAGGTACCTGCTTGGCAATAAACTCCGGGTTAATTAGTCCTGCAAATTCATCCTCACTTGAGTATCTTGCGATGTTACAGGCGGCTACAACTGTATCCTTAATTGCCTGGCTGCTAAAGTCACTGGTGCTGGCGCTACCTTTTTTGGTATTTATATATACCGTAATATTTAGTCCCTTATCGTTTTGATGTTCCACCGTTTCTACATCACCTAATCGTGCAGTGACTGAAAAGCCCATTCCTGTACCTATGTTTGCTTCAGCCGTGGTAGCACCTGATAGTTGAGCATGTTCCAGGGTCTGATTGATGATTCTTTCTAAATTCGAATTATTCACTACAACTATTCCTTAACATATTAAAAAGATTACTATTCTAGCATTGATATGGACGTTAAAATGTATCCATGGACGTATCGAGTGTTTTAGAGAGTTTAAATGAGGTGCAGCGAGAGGCTGTTGCAGCCCCCACGGGTAATTTACTCGTTTTGGCGGGGGCTGGTAGTGGTAAGACGCGTGTTTTAGTCCATAGGATTGCCTGGTATATCCAAACGGGACAAACAAATCCTTATGGTATTTTGGCGGTAACATTCACAAACAAAGCGGCAGCTGAAATGCGAAGCAGAATTGAGGTGCTGCTGCAGAAACCAGCGGGTGGGATGTGGGTAGGTACTTTTCATGGTTTAGCCCATCGATTACTACGGGCACATTGGCAAGAAGCAGGTTTGCCAGAAAATTTTCAGATTCTTGATAGTGATGATCAATCACGAATTATAAAACGGGTAATTCGTTCTATGAGTCTGGATGAATCCCAGTATTCACCGCGTGAGATACAGTGGTTTATTAACTCACAAAAAGACGAAGGTCTACGACCTCAGAATATTGAAACCCACGGCGATCCAGAGAAGCAATTGCTTGTAAAAATTTATCAAGCCTATCAGTCACTCTGCGATAGATCTGGATTAGTAGATTTTACTGAACTTTTACTACGTGCACACGAATTATTCCGCGATCAGGAACAAGTGCTTGAGATTTATCAGCAACGTTTCAGGCATTTGCTAGTCGATGAATTTCAAGATACAAATGCATTGCAATATGCCTGGCTCAGAATATTGGCCGGTCAGAACGGTTCATTATTTGCGGTCGGGGATGATGACCAATCAATATACAGTTGGCGGGGAGCGCTAGTGGAGAACATGCAACGCTTTCAGCGGGATTTTGACGGATGTACATTATTGCGGTTGGAGCAAAATTATCGTTCCTCAGCAAATATTCTCAAAGCAGCAAATACACTTATTGCAAATAATTCTAGCCGATTAGGTAAGGAATTGTGGACAGATGATGAGGAAGGCGAAAAGATAGATCTGTATCTTGCCTATAATGAACATGATGAGGCAAGATTTGTTGTAGATCGTGTCGCGACAGCGAAGATCAATGGAAATTATTATTGTGACCATGCCATTCTTTACCGGGTTGGTGCCCAGTCACGTGTTTTGGAAGAGCAGATTATGCAGGCCGGTATTCCTTATAGAGTATTTGGTGGAATGCGGTTTTATGAACGTGCTGAAATTAAGGATGCCCTGGCCTATTTACGATTATCAGTTTTTATAGATGATGATGCATCATTTGAGAGAATAGTAAACACACCTACCAGGGGAATTGGCCAGCGGACTTTGGAAGAACTTCGTAACAGGGCAAGGCAGGATAATATATCCTTATGGCAATCTGCGGTTCAGACGATACAAGATAAAACAGTACCAGAAAGAGCGCTTAATGCTTTAGAGCGTTTTCTTAAACTGATAGCGGAATTAAGACCAGATCTAAAAGATATTGAGTTAGGTGAGGTAATGGATGTAGTAATAAAAAATAGTGGATTGATTGATCATTTTCGTAAAGAAAAAGGAGAAAAAGGTCTGGCCAGGATCGAGAATTTAGATGAATTAGTCGTTGCCGCTTCGGAATTTGATGCTGATAAAGAGGAGTATGGTGACATGGATCCACTTAGTGCATTTTTATCACACGCCGCATTAGAATCCGGCGATACACAGGCAGATAGTTACACAGATTATGTTAGTCTAATGACACTGCATTCGGCAAAAGGTCTTGAGTTTGAAAATGTTTTCATAGTTGGTCTTGAAGAGGGATTATTTCCCCATCAGCGTAGCAGTGGTGATTTATTACAATTGGAAGAAGAACGTAGGCTTTGTTATGTTGGTATTACGAGAGCAAAGGTTAAATTATCTTTAACATATACTCAGCACAGACGTTTACATGGTGCTGAATATTATCCACAGCCATCGCGCTTTATTGGAGAGCTGCCGGTTGAGGTTTTGTCTGAGGTGAGGTTGGGAAGCAGTTCAGGCTTGTCCATGTTTACTAGTAATGAAAATACAAGTAAAAGCGATACAGGCCTAAACCTTGGCCAAAGGGTGAATCACCTGAAATTTGGAGAAGGTATTGTATTAAACCTTGAGGGCAAGGGTAGCAATGCAAGGGTCCAGATAAATTTTAAAGAAACCGGTAGTAAATGGTTGGTGCTTGCTTATGCGAATCTACAAACAGAGTTTTGACATGAGATAAATTACAATCTGTTTACATTATATCTAATAGGGGAGTAAACCTGAGCATGAAAATATTTCGTTGGTTATTCGTATCGATTACATTCTTGTTATTGATAGCCTGTAGTGATAGTGATTCTAATATAGATAGCGCTGTTGATAATCCAGTAGAACAAAAGAGTTTCAATTGGAAAATGGTTACTACTTGGCCGGCAAATTTTCCTGTGTTCCAGGAAGGAGCAGAACGATTTGCAGATCAGGTTGGGTTAATGAGTGATGGCCGGTTGAATGTACAGGTGTTTGCTGGCGGTGAACTGGTTCCCGCATTGCAAAGTTTTGATGCAGTGTCTCTAGGAACAATAGAAATGGGACATGGTGCTTCATATTATTGGGCTGGCAAGGTGCCAGCCGCACAATTTTTCTCAGCAGTTCCGTTCGGCATGACCGCAAAGGGAGTTGAAACGTGGATTTATTCAGGAGGTGGGCTGGAAATCTGGCGAGAATTATATAAACCCTTCAATGTACTCCCAATTCCCATGGGTAATACCGGTGTTCAGGCAGGGGGATGGTTTAAAAAAAGGATTGATACGGTTGATGACCTGAAAGGTTTAAGAATGCGTATTCCCGGTTTAGGAGGAAATGTATTGAAAGGAGCTGGAGGTAATCCTGTATTAATGTCTGGTAGTGAGATTTATACCGCGTTAGAGAGAGGAATACTTGATGCGACTGAGTGGGTAGGTCCATACCATGATCAGCGACTAGGCCTGAATCGTGCCGCTAGTTACTATTACTATCCTGGTTGGCATGAGCCTGGAACAGAACTAGAATTATTGGTAAATATTGATGCATGGGAGCAATTACCCAACGATCTAAAATCAATAGTTGAAAACGCCGCTCAAGCAACAAGTTTGTGGATGTTTACAACCATGGAATATCAAAATACTAAAGCCTTGGAGGAATTAAGGACGAAGCAAAATATTGAGATTCTGGAATTTCCTGCTGAAGTGTTAGCCGAGCTTAGGCGAGTTGCCTCAAATGTGCTTGAACAGGAAGCATCAGAGAGCCCGGAATTTAAACGGGTTTATGAAAATTATCTGCAATTTCGAGAGGAATATGCAAAGTGGACCGAGATATCTGATGATTCCTATGAAAAGAGTCTGCGTGATTAACGATCCTGACTAACAATATCTATTTGCTATTTTCAATCATATAGTCAACAGCAGCCCTGATATCATCGTCACTTAAAGACGTGTTGCCACCTTTGGCTGGCATGGTCATGCCAGAGTCACCTATAAATCCGTTTATTGCCCGCTCGTATAGCAGCAGTTCTCCTTGAGCAATCCTGTCAGTCCAGTCCTCTGGGGAGCCAAGCTGAGGTACGTTAGGTAAACCGGTACTGTGACAAAAGGTGCAAAGACATTCATAAATATTCTTACCTCCGAATGCGGACATTCTAATCTGGATAGGGACATGATTTTTAGGCAGTTAGTATTAGGTGTTAAATCCAGCGCTCACTTTCGTGATTCTGTACTTTACCGTTCTTTTTCAATCAGCTGATCAATTATATTTAGCATACTGTCAAACGTTCCGGATATAGTTCCAGAGGTTAAGTATTTGCCATTAACTACTACAGAAGGAACACCGGTAATTTTATAATCTCTCGCAGCAAAATATGCCTGCCTGATTTTTGTATCAATCTCCTTGGAGTTATAAACCCGGTTAAAATCTTCAGCCGTTACGCCATGACCAACGAAAAAGGCCATTATTTGCTGTTCAGTATTTAACGGTTGTTTTTGTTTATGAATTGCATCAAAAAATGGTCTGTGAATTTTTTCAACGATGTCTAGTTTTTCGGCTGTATAATATGCCTTTGCATGGGGTATCCATGCTTGGTTTAGTACTCCAGGGAGGCGAATAAATTCGACGTCATCAGGTAGTGTTTTCAGCCATGCCTCAAGAAATGGTTCAAAACTGTAACAATGGGGACAGCCATACCAGAAGATCTCAATTACCTCTATCTTGTCCCCGGTTTGGGTAGGAAGGGCAGGTTTAATTTCTGAATATTTATCCTCAATCGATTCTTGCGAAGAAAGCGGAAATGCCAACAGAAAACTGACCAGGATGGTTATTGAAATAACAGCCTTTTTAAACATTATAGACACTCCAAATTAGTTGTTCGGTAAAATCAGGGGATCCGCTTTATATTTACTGCGCATTCATCCTATAATTTAATTTGATACGATGTGTTCCGAAGCGTTCCCTTCAAATATGAGAAACAGTTCAATAATATTGAGGTTTTAAATAAAATTTAATATAAACCCTGAATATATTGTGAAACAGCTTCAATTTCCTCATTAGTTAATTTTATTGAAACTTCACGCATTACACTGTTCGTGTCATTATTTCTGGATTCGGTCTTAAATGCCTGTAACTGCGCTGCAGTATAGCCAGCATGTTGTCCTCCCAGGCTCGGATAATTTGCTGCAGGGTTGCCTTTGGCACTAGGACCATGGCAGGCCATACAGGCAGAAAGATTTTTACTTATATCTCCAGCTCGATAAATTCTTTCACCCAGTTCCACATCCCTGGATTCCATTGATGAGGAAATCTGAGACTCTGAGATGGTTTGTTCTGCGTAATGAGCTGCTATATCTTCTCTGTCCTGATCGGTTAATGCCGCTCCCATGGGGGTCATCTGAGGATTAGCGCGTTCGCCGGATTTGAAGTCCTCTAGTTGTTTTATGGTGTAGCTGGAATGCTGTCCTGCAAGCTTAGGCCAGACAGCGTTAATACTGTTCCCATTCGGCCCATGACAGACAGAGCATGTTTGAGTCTTCTGCTCGCCCGCTACGGGATCACCGGCTGCTATTACCTGTTGCGTGAGGAATACAGAAAAAATACAACTAATTAATACGATCTTGTTTACCATGCAGGGTTTATCCTTGTAGATTTAGTTTATATCTGACATTTGTTATCTTATACAGGAACGTGCATCTTACCTAAAAATACAGATAATTTGGATGCTTAGTTTGGGTTATTTTATCAATTAATTTCGCGGCAGGCTTAAATGAACGTAGACAATAATCCCTATCGACAATGCAATTATCTTCTCAGCGCACATACTTTACAGCAATTTGCAGAGGATAATGGGCGAGAAGTCGCATTTGTTGGCAGATCAAATGTTGGCAAATCTAGTGTTATAAATTCGATTACAGACCAAAAACGGCTCGCAAAAACGAGCAAGTTACCAGGTCGAACCAGGCAAATTAATTTTTTTACTGTCACTTCAGATGTCCGTTTGGTTGATCTCCCTGGCTATGGTTTTGCCAGGGTTGACCAATCATTAAAAAAACAGTGGGAACGAGTGATAGATGGATATTTTACCAATCGTCATTCATTGGCTGGTTTAATGCTTATAGTCGATATCAGGAGAAAGGTAACTCTCGAGGATGAAAACATGCTGCAATGGTGTGATACAGCGAATGTCCCTGTACATTTAATTATAAATAAGGCGGACAAGTTACCTTTTCAGAAAAAACAAAAGGCATATAACGAATTTCATCAGTACTTTAAGGGAAGACAGGTATCCATGCAGTTATTTTCAGCACAAGATAAGACAGGTATAGGTGAAGCTGTTGATATCCTCAACGGTTGGTTGGATCTATAAAAAAACAAGGCCCCGGCAGTCTATAGGGGAAGAATGCTAAGCCGGGGCCAAAGTACCCGGACGGGGGAGTCCGGGTTGTCCTGTTCAATGGCTCAGAAGAGGATATATTGGGGGTGTAGAATATGACTGACATACCCTCAAAAGGTTCCCTGGCAAGGGGATTCGGTATGTGCTGTTATGCACAGATATTTCAATTAGGTAAATTATTACTCAACTTATGTTTTGAAAACACCTCTGAAACACAACAAAGTACATGTAACCTATTGTATTAATAGTAATATTTATATTTTGTACAAAAATTAACATATTTGTAATAAAGCTAATAACCAAGCCAATTACAGGCCGGTATGCTCATTTAATCCACAAAGTTATCCACAGAAAATGTGGATAACAAATGAATTCTATTCCACGCAAGTAGTTAAGATTTTATGATTACAAATTGCATTAAAGAGGCGCGCTAACTTAAGCTTTTGAGAACCGACTTTTCAATGATCAATTTATTACATATCTGGGCAGGCAAGTATTTACATGCATACAAAATCTGGAATCAGTGATGCGTGGCGTTAGCGTCAGCGACTGTTAAATACAGGCTTTGTTAATTCGCCTGAATAACCTTCATTAACTGGCCACCTTCAACTTCTCCCTGGGGATATTCCGCATTAATAAGACGAAGCTGCTCTTCGGGAAACTTTTCAAGCGGTGAGGATTTTGCAAGATCATCAAAATCAGTTCCGTTTTGGGCACGAATAAGTTTTATCCGTTTGGTCTTATTAGCTGCTGTCCTCTCCGGATTTGTGAGATGTCTGAATGTTTTGGTTGTATTAATAAAGTCGTTATCATAACGGTTTAATCCATTTGCATTCCTGGTATGCCCGGTGATGATAAACGCCATGTTCTGCAGATATATGACGGATACTCTGGAAAGCCGTTTACCAACATTGGTATTAAGCACTGCGGTAGTAGAATATGCTGGCAAACCGTTGATAGTGAGGGATTGCCCGTTACGATTGGTGTCGATTCCCATACGTTGTGCCATATAGTCTTTGGGAGTCAGGCGTGGATCAGCAGGTTGCATCATCACCTGGACTAATGCGAGTTCTGCATTGGCCGAAGCAACCAGTCTGTCAGGTAAGTTTTGTATGCCCCAGCGTTCCGGGAAACGCATCGCAAAGCCCATGTTGCCATGGTAGAAGTCCCTGCCCCGTATGATGCCATTATCCGCGCTTTCGCCATATACCATACCATCCACCCTCTGCAGGTACTCAGTACGACCAATAAATGTTGAATCACTTGATGCTTCCTTTATCGCATAAGCATATCCAACCACTTCCTGTAAACGTGTATCGCTGGATGGATGGGTTGAAAATACCCCGTGGTAAATGCGAGGTTTTCTACCTTCCTCTCTGGCTAATTTAAATTCAAAAGTCTCTTGATTCTTGAGGAGACTGATAACCTCGAGCATAGCACCCGGGTCATAACCGCTAAGGGCAAGGTATTCAGCCCCAAGTCGATCAGCTTCGAGTTCATGATCTCTACCATAACCACTTAACATTGCTGTGCCAGCAATGCCCACTAGTTCTTGTCCTCCAACAGAACTGATACCAGGGATAAATGATTCACCAATAATTGCGCCAATTGTGCTACCAATTCCGGTTAATTGTGTGGCTGAGTGTTGACGAACCGCATGACGAGCGGTGACATGACCAACTTCATGGCCAAGAACCGCGGCTAATTCTCCCTCAGTATTCAGATAGGCCATCAGCCCTCGGGTAATATAGATATATCCACCAGGTAAGGCGAAGGCATTTACCTCGGGACTATCGAGAACTGTAAAGCGATATTTCAGGTCTGGACGATGGCTTTTTTTAGCAACCTTATCACCAACATATTGGACGTAGTTTTGTAATTCTAGGTTGTTGAATGCGGTATATTCACGCATGATTTGATGGTGTGACTGTTCTCCGATAACTAGCTCATCTTTTTCTGACATGAATACCAGGTCTTGACCCCCGGTTGCTGGATTTGTCGCGCAGCCGTATATAACAGATAGCAGGAGAATTAGAATTAATGTTTGAATGTTCATAACTATGTTCCTGCTTATTAACGGTTTTGATTAGAAGAATTGTACACTGATGATAAAATCTTTAAATCCAGAGGATATCTTAATAGTATCCAAAATTTCCCATCTTGTTGATAAAGTTCTCCTTGTACCTGTATTTGATTACCAAATAGGGCATTTATATCCATAGATTTAAAATATTTTATTCTTGATTTATCAATAATCGCAGAAAAATACTGGTTAAAATGTAATATATGTGAATGCTTACTATCAGTTATCCTTAGTATTTTTCCATAAATAATCTTATATCCAAGATTAACTTCGGAGAGATTCTCACTATCAATTGGTTGATAATTAGCCAGCGCCCATAATCCGAGTTTATCTTTATTCGCAGACTCAGCGGCCTGGTAGTAACAACTGGTATATTTCAGGTTTGGTGGATAAGTAAAAGGAATAGCCATTCCACGCGATAACATGATTGATTGTATATTTGTGCCATCAGCCAGGAAGAGATGTGCCAGCGTTCGCCCATATTGATCTTGCTTCGCATCATCAAATATCATTCCGATTTGCGGTACATCCTACATTAGGTCTTTTAAGTAAGTTTTTGCAGTAATTACGCCAGTTTCAGCAATACCTGTTTGGTAATTAATTTCAGGTGTGTCAATGCCTATAAGTCGTATGTGTTCATCGTTATGTGAGATAACGGTGTCACCATCAATAACATATTTTATCCGTATTACCTGATCAAACGGTTGATTAGTGCAATGGTTGACAGCATAAGCGGATTGAATAGAAAGCTGTAAAAAAAACACCAAATACAGATACAAAAAAACGCCATGGTTAGGCGTTTTTGTTTGGAAATGTTCGTGGTGAAATGAATTATGATTTCATACCGTATTTACGTCTGAATTTGTCAACACGACCAGCTGAATCAAGCATTTTCTGTTTGCCAGTATAAAATGGATGACACTCAGAGCAGACTTCAATATGCATCTTTTCCTCTTCAAATGTGGAACGTGTCTGAAAAGTATTGCCACAGCTGCACGTTACATTAATTTCTTTATAGTTTGGGTGTATATCCACTTTCATATTCTTGCTCTCTGAAGTTATACATTTTTATGTCAATTAACAGGGTCGGGAAGTGTATTGTAATCCACAGATACTTGCAATGGTTAGACCAAACCTTGGAAGATAATTCCATAAAATACTGGCTAAATATTGAATTCTGCTACAACTGGGGTGTGATCTGATGGTCTTTCAAGTTTACGAGGTGCAATATCTATATCACATTTTTGGCAATGGTCTGACAGGGACAAGCTGGCGAGTATAAGATCTATGCGAAGTCCACGGTTCCTCCGAAAACCGGCCGCTCTATAATCCCACCAGGAAAACATATTCTTTTCCTGGTTAAATATTCGGTAGCAATCTTTTAATCCCACATTAGTCAGACTGGATAAGGCCTCTCGTTCATTATCGCTGCATAGAATTTTACCTGCCCATTCTTCGGGATCATGGACATCTTCATCGGCAGGTGCAATATTAAAGTCCCCTAGCAGAATGCAATGCTTAAATATTTTTAGAATGTCATTAGTATAGTTTTGTAAATGTGATAGCCAATCAAGTTTATATTTATATTTTTCTGAATTGATTTCACTTCCATTCGGTACATACAGATTGAGCATGTAGATGTCGTTTATTAATGTTCCTAATATACGTTTTTGAGGATCAGTGTAATCAGGAAATTCAGTTGTAATAATGTCTGCGGTGGTAAGGCTAATGGTGGCAACACCATTGTAGGTTTTTTGGCCCGAATACATGGCCTGATATCCTATGTCAGTAAACTCCTCAACAGGAAATGCGTCATCGGTTACTTTGGTTTCCTGTATAGCCAGGACATCTGGCCGTTCTGATTCTAACCAATCAAGAACATGTGGATGACGAACTCGGAGAGAATTAACGTTCCAGGTGGCTATCTTGAACATAGGTTGTGTAACATCAGGGAACTATACTCTGAATCCTCCATGACGTTTTCGATTGATAAAATCCATAATATACATGCCAGTAAATATTCCTATTACTAACAAAATGAATACTGCAATAAATACATTTTTTACAGTAATCCAGTTTCTGCCTGTGTCAGCAGGGTTTGTCTTGTTTAATAAGCTGGCAGGAGATCCTTCGATAATATTCGCCAACTGTTGTTCCATCTCTCGGTTCGATGCAGAAAGTTGATCAATTTTTTCATATAACGAATCTGGATTTCCCGCTAAATCAAGTTGTTGAACCAGACCAGACATATCAGTTTCTAATGTATTTGCTCTTTGTGTTTCCTGTTGTAATTGTTGTCTTAATAAGTCAATTTCATCATTTGATATATTTATCTCCAAGCCGCCGGTATCGGCGGTCTCAGAACTTGATTGATTTATCGTCGCTTCAAGTGTTTTTATTCGTGTCTCTGCAGTACGCAATAATGCACTGGCTGACTTGGTGGGAGAAATATAGCTGCTATCTATCCAGCCACCAATTCCATCAGGTTCTCTGACAAATGAGAGTTGTTCTTCTGTCTTAATCAATTCCAGGGAAGTACCCGAGGCTACAATCTTGATAATTGGACTAT
>CAUZRI010000010.1:0-14910 GCA_963582285.1 Gammaproteobacteria bacterium
AACAAATAGAATAACTAATAATAGTTACCCAACTACGTACCAGCACTCTTTCTAAAATTTGGTGGTGATGGATTTGCAGAACCGGAGAAAACAACCAGCTAAGGATTTTTCATTGATGCTATCTGAATCTAAGATTGCCTCGATGTAGATCTGAGAGAGATTTACATCCCATGAGTTTCATATCACGTACCAGTTCGGCATTTAGTAATTGCAGGGCTTTTTCCACACCGGGCTGACCCGCCGCTGCCAGGGCATACAGATATAAACGTCCTCCTGAACAGGCCTTGGCCCCGACTGATAAGGCCTTGAGTATATGGGTCCCACGCCTGATCCCGCCATCACAGATCACATCGATCTTGTCACCGACGGCATCGACGATCTCAGCCAGTTGATCGAAAGGTGATCGGGAGCCGTCCAGTTGCCTACCGCCATGATTGGAAACCATGATGGCCGTGGCACCAATATCCACTGCACGCTTTGCATCTTCCACAGACATAATGCCTTTCAGTGCAAACTCTTTTCCCCAATATTTATTAACCTCTTCAGCGGCCTTCCAGTCCATGGATTGATCTAACATTTTGTTAAAATAATCAGCGATGGTAATCGCCACATTTGTCCCTTCGCTGATGTAGCCCTTTAATTGTGAAAGTTCAAATGCATCATGGGTAAAGTAATTAAATGCCCAGGAAGGGTGCAAAGCAAAGCTAAGCAGGCTGTTTAACGTTAGCCTGGGTGGCGATGTAAAACCGGTATATAAATCTCGTTCACGGTTACCACCAACAATGGTATCGACGGTCAGGGCGATACCATAAAAATTATTTTCCTTACAGCGATCGATCATGCTGTTGGTAAGCCCTTTGTCCTTATGGTAATACAGCTGAAAAAGCTTGGGAGTTTTAATCTCCGCACCAATCCTTTCTATACTCACCGAGCCCAGGGACGAGACACCAAATATAGTGTTATATTTTTCTGCTGCCCTGCCCACCGCCATCTCACCATCATGATGAAACAAGCGTTGCAAGGCCGTGGGTGACATAAACAAAGGCATATCGATTTTTTGCCCCATGACCGTTGTAGACATATCAATATTTTCCACACCCGCCAGTACGCTCGGTACTAAATCAACCTCCTCATAGGCTGTAGTATTCCTGCGATAGGTTACTTCATCATCTGCAGCACCATCGATATAATGAAAAATGGGTCCCGGCAATCGTTGTTTTGCCATTAAGCGAAAGTCCGCGATATTGCGGACATCTTTTAAACGCATAAACACTAGGCATTAACTCCTTTTTTTAATTGGCTACGTGCAAAGAGTATTAATCCAACCACGATAGAGACAACCATAAAGGTACCCAGGTTTAACCAACCCTTGGTTGATGACCATACAATGGCATACCCCATACTCCCGGACATGAGCGCATAATATATAAAGGCAGGCAAAGTTTTACGTATCACCATCCCTTCCTTACCTAATAATCCCACTACGGCTGATGCCGCTACCACGTTATGCACACATATTATATTGCCGGCCGCACCGCCCACTGCTTGTAGTGCCACTATCCAGGTAGGATCCACACCAATACGTTGACCGACACCAAATTGAAACAAGGAAAAGGTCATATTACTCACAGTATTACTACCTGCAACAAAGGCACCAAAGCCTCCTATGAAGGTTGAAAATATTGGCCAAGCGGAACCTGCCACTTGAGCCACCCCTTCAGCTAATGCAGTTGGCATCTTGGCGAATCCGGCCATGCCACCCTGGGAGTTTAAAAACACCTGCACCATGGGGACAGTAAACAGTAATGATAGTGATGCCTTTAACATGGTCGAGCAGGAATCTTTAACCGCTGCACTGTAGCTTGTGATATTCATTTTATGAAGCACAAACGTGGCGAGTGAAACAATAATAAATATCGTGCCAGGAAGATACAAGGGTTGTATGCCTCCTGTTCCCACAGATGAATTGAAAATATTTGACCAGGAGAGTGAAACTGACTGTAGCAGACCTTTTACACCAAGCTCCGGTATCCGAGTTATGATCAATAACACAGCGATCAATAAATACGGTGTCCAGGCAGAGAACATGGTCATATTTTTATTAGATTCTAAATTGTTTTTAATCTCAACACTGCCTGTCCATTCCGGTTCCCAATCCGCTTTATCTGGAAAATCCCATACATCTTCTTTATTCGGCACAAACCATCCGGCTTTCACAGCGCTGACGACAATAGCTAATCCGATTAATGAGCCAAGGATTGATGGAAATTCCGGTCCTAATACATGTGCGACGATTACATAGGGAATGGTCATCGATAACGCAGCAAAAATAGCAAATTTCCATATCCGTAAGCCATCAACAAATGATCGATTGGCGCCGAAGAAACGAGTCATCAGTGAGACAACAAACAAAGGAATTAGTGTGCCGGTAATGGCATGCAAGATTGCAACTTTTTGTCCTACGAGTGCGAGAAACGGCCTGCCTACGGATTCAGCAGTAGCACCGGTAATACCTGCCTGCTGAATATACTGGTAAACGGAATCATCACCGGATAATCCTGTTCCTACACCGACCAGAATAGGTGTACCTAATGCACCAAAGGAAACAGGTGTGCTTTGAATGATCATCCCTGAGACAACCGCAGCCATGGCAGGAAAACCAAGTCCCACCAATAATGGTACTGCCACTGCAGCTGGGGTTCCAAATCCCGATGAACCTTCAATGAAGGCACCGAATAACCACGCAATAATTATGACCTGTATTCGCCGGTCTGGAGATATATCAGTAAAGCCTTGTCTGATTACCCGTAATGCGCCACTTTGCTGCAGGGTATTTAAGAGCAAAATGGCACCAAAAATAATATAAAGTAATGTCGTTGCAACGATGACGCCTTTTACGCTTGCCGCCATAACCTGATTTAAGGACAGCTCCCAAACCCAGAGTCCAAGACCTGCCGCAGTAAAATAGGCCAGAGGCATCGCACGGCTAGCTGGCCAGCGTAACCCTACCAGGAATATCGCCACTACCAGAATGGGAAGGAAAGAAAGTACGGATAAGGTTATTGTATTCACATTTACATCCTATTTAGTTTTCAGAAAATTGCTACGCTCTGAATTGCCATTAAATATGTGATTATGTATATTTATATCCGATATATAATATGGATGTATAAATAAACCACAGAATATTGGACAAATATCAGGCAAAAACTATTTTAATAATTAGCCTGTTGAGATGCCCCCCCAAAAAAACATTATCACGGACGAAATAGTTGATTGCAACATACGTGTAGAATACTTCCAAAGCATGTCGATTCTCATGAAATTCTGGTTAGCAGGATAAATATTTACCTAAAACAATGCGTTTTTCAGAATATCACAATACAAACGAGGTAGTAATATGAAACAAGGCAAGTTCCACTCATTTCATCCACTCCAGCGCACACTTATGGGCCCAGGTCCCTCGGATGTTAATCCTCGCATACTGGAAGCACTGGCGCGTCCGACTATTGGTCACCTTGATCCGCAATTTATTACGATGATGGATGAGCTAAAGGAATTACTACGCTATGCCTTTCAGACAAATAACGAAGTCACCATGCCTATATCTGCACCCGGATCGGCAGGCATGGAGGCATGCTTTGTCAATATGGTAGAACCGGGGGATAAAGTCATTATCTGCTCAAATGGTGTTTTCGGTGGACGCATGAAAGAAAATGTTGAGCGTTGCGGTGGTGTTGCCGTCATAGTCGAAGACCTGTGGGGACGCGCGGTAGATCCTGCCAAGGTTGAGGATGCATTAAAAGCAAATACCGATGCAAAAATCCTGGCCTTCGTTCATGCAGAGACATCAACGGGTGCTATGTCCGATGCTGCAACACTTGCACAACTTGCTCACAAATATGATTGCATCACCATTGTTGATTGCGTTACATCCCTGGGTGGCGTTCCGCTACAGGTGGATGAATGGGGACTAGATGCAGTGTATTCCGGTACTCAGAAATGTCTTTCGTGTATACCTGGTCTCTCACCTGTTACTTTTAATGAGCGTGCACTGGAAAAACTTAAGAATCGTAAAGCTAAGGTTCAGTCATGGTTCCTGGATCTGAATTTAATTCTAGGTTACTGGGATGGAGGCGGTAAACGCGCCTATCACCACACTGCCCCCATCAATCCACTTTATGGTCTGCATGAGGCCCTGTGTTTATTAAATGATGAAGGATTGGAGAATGCCTGGGCACGTCACAGACTCCACCATAATGCACTCAAGGCCGGGCTAGAAGCACTTGGCCTTGCATTGGTCGTACCTGAGGAAGAACGTCTACCTCAGCTTAATGCTGTGAGCATACCAAGCGATGTGGACGATGCAGCAGTTCGAAAAAAATTACTGGAAGAATATAACCTTGAGATCGGTGCAGGACTTGGTGCCAGCGCAGGTAAACTCTGGCGCATTGGTCTTATGGGATATTCTGCCAATCGTGGCAATGTACTTTATTGTCTCAGTGCGCTGGAGGCGGTACTGGGAGAATTAGGTTCTAATATTCCCAGGGGCAAAGCGGCAGATGCTGCGGTGGCTGCTTATAAAATAGTATAGATTCCATAAGGCTACGAAAGCTGCTGTCTGACTAGTCTGAAAAGAATTATATGGTTTGATTACGCATTCATGGAAGTGGCACGAATCCTAAATGTCATTACATTTTGAGTAATATTTCAAATATTGCTTGAAAGCTAATCAAACTATAAGGTAGTAACATGACTGCCTTTCTATTTTTAACCACCGTTCTCATCTGGGGAACAACGTTTTATGCCATCTCACTGCAACTTGGCGATGTACCTGAGTTGCAATCAGTATTTTATCGTTTCGCTATTGCTGCAGTTATTATGTGGATACTTGTTCTGGTCAAAAAAATCAGGATTCGTTATTCCGGATCAGACCATGTGTTGTTTGCCATACTTGGTTTATTTATGTTTTCTCTAAACTATGTGGTGGTCTACTTTGCCACCGACCATTTAGTGAGTGGTCTGGTATCGGTCATTTTCTCTCTGATCATTCCTTTTAATATCCTCTTTTACTGGCTTATATTTCATGAGAAACCTTCCCTGTCTCTGGTAGTAGGTAGTCTATTTAGCATTGTTGGTATTACTGCACTATTCATAGAAGATTTTTATGGTATTACTATAAGCAAATCAGTGATTTTAGGGATTGGTCTGGCTTTGTTATCAACTATATTGGCATCAGCGGGAAATATAATTGCTCAGTTATTAAAACTAAGAAATATTAATGTTGCGTCCTGCAATACCTGGGGGATGAGCTACGGAACACTATTTCTTTTGATAGCCGTAATTTTTGCCGGTGAGCCTTGGAAATTTTCACTAGAAAATGACTATATATTTTCACTCTTATATCTGTCACTCGCCGGGACAGTGATTGCATTTTGGACCTATCTCACTCTACTTCACAGGATCGGTGCTCCCCGTGCGGCATATATCACGGTGATTTTTCCTCTCGTGGCATTACTGGTCTCGACACTATATGAAGACATGCATTGGACGGGGTATAAATTCCTGGGCGTTGCATTAATCATCGCGGGGAATGTATTTATAATTCAACGTAAGCAATCAGTTGAAAACTAGATAAAAAAAGGGCGGAGTAATGTGTACTCCGCTCCTCATTATCGCACCGTACCTGGTGTAACTCTGTAATTACAAAAGTTCCGTATACCCTATGCGCGCATCAAATGCATTGGTGACCCACCATATGCGATTCGGTTTGTTTTGATCGACTTCAATACGTCGAACATCAGACTCGGCTTGTGGCAATGGTAGTAACAGCCAGTCTTCTGTTTCAGTATTATAACGGGCAATAATATCGGCAGTCTGAAATGTTACCCAAAGCAGGTTGGTTGATTTATCAATATCAATTGAGTAAGCACCATTATAACGAAGTGGTGGCTGGATGAGACTCATCTCATCAGTATTGACATCGATCTTCAGGATCCTACTAGTACCCCATAGGCCAACATAAACATCACCTTTATTATCGTAATCCATACGCCTGGGATAGGCACCGGGCTCAAGATCAAATACCTCAACCTCACCAGTTTCCGGGGTATAACGGGCCAGTTTGTCAACCAGGTTCTCTGCTTCCCAGATACGGTTTTTACCGTCCACGGTGATGCCATAACCACCAGGATTTTTGGGATTTGCTAACCAGGTTGGCGAATCCCAGGTACTCCATTCACCGTTTGCAGGATTCAATCTACGAATTGAACCCGGACCGGACATATAGATCATGTCGTCATGTGGATTGACAACCAGGCTATTGCCTTGAACCTGTCCACGTATGGTATCCGTAATCATACCGTTATGGTGCACAACTGCATTTACTCCTGGAACAGGACCTCTTTCTGGTTCCAGTGGGAACATCCAGTCAGTCCATTTCTCGTTAGCGATATCATAGCTTAACCAACGTTTTGAAAAGGGATCCGCCAACCACATGATCCCCTCTGGACTAATTTGTAGATTACCCGGACGGGCACGTTCGGCGTCGAATAACAGCGGGGGACCAATTTCAGTGTACTCATAAGTGTCTGGATCAAAACGACTGATCATGCCACCGGTACGTTGATTAGCCCAACCTACCCCAGTGGGATCCACTGCGACGTCATGAGCTTCAACATTTTTCATTTCAATTTCATACTGTACTACACGATAATTCCTGGCCTCACCCTCCATAAGATTGCGAGGAAACCGGCTATTCGGATCCGCTGGTTCTATGGCAGGAAGATTCACGACAGCATAATCCAATAGGATCTTGGCATCGGCATCGGATAATTCTGGATTACCACTACCGGGTATCCTTCCTTGCATTTCTTCGATGGTATTCGTCCATTCCTCAGCATTTTTACGAGCACC
The DNA here is from genome assembly GCA_963582285.1 of Gammaproteobacteria bacterium. GTDB lineage: Bacteria > Pseudomonadota > Gammaproteobacteria > Eutrophobiales > Eutrophobiaceae > Eutrophobius. The sequence goes on from CAUZRI010000010.1 coordinate 6,916, forward strand.
AGCGACGGTATCCCCAGCGTGACAACCTGAGCAGTTTCTGGCAATGACATCCTTACCCGGTCCTTCTGGTAGGGCTGCCATGTTGGCTAGATGTTCTGGTGCACGACGTGGCCAGGCCGCGGTATGATCCGGGGCACGCATTTCAGTAAGAGATAGATTAACAGCGGTGGTTGCATCATTCACCACATCAACCGGTGCAGACCATGCACTTTGATTATCCCCACCTACGCTTTGAACAACATAACTACCCGACGGTAGTTTTTCGGACGTATAACGTCCTTCCTCCTGACTAATGACCATAAAGGCCAGATGTCGTTCTGCTACCTTCATTTTTACGAAGGCCCCTGCGACAGGGTTACCTGAGGCATTGGTAATCACGCCTTCAATTACACCACTATGATCTCCGGAACTTGGATAGTCTGTTCTAGCTGCGGGTGCCATCGTTGCCGAACTGGCTTCGGGCAAGTTACTGGAACTGGCAGCGGGCATGCTGCTGGTAGCAGAATTATTTTCAGTTGAATTGCTCGCCTGATCATCCGAACAAGCCACAAGCATAAATCCAACAACCACAAGGCTAATTATATTTTTACTAATATTTATTGACATCTTCCCCTCCTAATATATTTTTACGTGACCTAATTAGTTATTATTAAACAGTACCTTTTACAAGCTCTCGCAATCAAAGACCGCGTAACGGTTAAATTTTACCCTTCACCTCTGGTAATTAAACGCTGATCCTGATTCCATACACAATTGAGGACTATATATAGCATCAGTGATTATTACTGCATTGATTGTAGAGATAGTTATAACTTGATCTTGAGAAGTAGCAACTATTGTAAACGCCATAGTGTAAAGATTAGAAATCATTTGAAATATTATCTTAGTCACGTAACCCCCCTCTCTCTTGGCTCCCTGCCCTTAGCCAGAATCTGATGAGCAGTATAGCATTTAATAACTTGTATAAGGTTTTGCCTAAGCCAGACCAGGGTTTTAATCTTTTTATTTACAATTAGTTAAACCTATCAAGATTTTACAACAGTATTTAAGTCTAATTTATCTTTACGGCTTAATTTCTTTATTTCTGCCTCCCGCTTAGAGGCTGCACTCCGATTAACACAGTTTTCTATATAAACAACCGTAAAGGGCGCCCTTCCTTTAGTGTATTTTGCCCCCGTCCCTTTTTCGTGTGCATGTAATCGGGTCTCAAGATTATTTGTAATACCAGTATAGAGACTGGCATCACCACATTTTAGAATATATACGCACCAATTCATTTTTAGGATAGTTAGTATTAAATATAGGACATAATATCGACACTATAACGAACTCTATAAGAGTAATCTGCATCAGCTAAACGTTTAGAGAATTTACTATAATCAGAATTGGAACCTCTCCAACGACCGAGGTAAAAATAAATGGCCTTATGACCGAGACAAAATGGAATTTAACTATCTCGCTAAAAATCAATCTCTGACTGATAGACCCAGTGGTTATATTGATTTAACATAATGTTAACCTTAAGAAACAGCGCTTTATATCGGAAAAACATCAAGAATCAATCTTAGTAAAATTGTTTTCTGATTCACTATTAAGAGATAAAGCTAATGGTACCGATAACCATTCAACGCTAACTCCATTGATTTGTATGGAATAAATTTAGAGAGAAGATGGTTTTTTAGCAAAAAATGATATAGGGTGTGAATGTTAGTGGTTTTTGTAGCGGTTCCCGGTGTTCCTCAGCAGTGTATAAGGGCAGATTTTCCGTGGTACTTCGTCAACAATATGCATACTAATACATTGTTCTTTTAATTATAAATGAGGTAACCAGCATGGCTACAGGTACAGTAAAGTGGTTTAACGATAGTAAGGGTTTTGGATTTATTACGCCAGCAGATGGCAGTTCTGATGTATTTGTTCATCATAATAACATTCAGGCTGAGGGCTTCAAATCTCTCGCAGAAGGTCAGACTGTAAGTTATGAAACTGAACAAGGTCCTAAAGGTCCTAGTGCTATTAATGTGATACCACAATAGTCCTAACCAGACAGCCTTTTAGTTTGGGGAAAAACCTCGCCAGTGGCGGGGTTTTTTTATTATTTATACATTTTTGTCGAGAAACTTACAGATAGGTCTTGCATTAATCCATATTGCGATGCAAGATTTAACCTAATTTTTCCTCTATATCGCTTAAATTAAGGTATAAAATTTTGAAAAAATTGTTCGTTGGAAATCTATCAAGCAATGCCACAGAAGAGCAAGTTCGAGAGTTGTTTTCAGAATTTGGCACAGTACGTTCTATCAATCTGGTAACAGATGTGTTCACGCGTAAATGTAGGGGATTTGGTTTTCTCGAGATGGAAGGCCATGAAGCAAGAGCGGCAATAAAAGGACTAAATGGAAAAACCATTGACGAGAAATCGATTAAGGTTAATTTCGAAGTTGATCGTAGTGTTAAGGGTAGACGTCACCGCTAAAACAAAAGAGTTGGATCCTTTCTGATTGATTATTTAGTCGCTTTTAAATCCTGCATCCACGTGAGCGCCGTCACAAAATGGTTTATTCATTGAGGCGCCACATCTACACAGTGCAATCTTATTTCCCTGCCATGCCTTGCGACCACTGCCTGACATAATTGTTAGATTCCCAGTTAATAACAGCGGGCCATTTTCAAGTGATGTAATCTTTAGTTCGCCACCCTTTTCACTAATTTGTGTCCCGGACTGACCAACAGTAGGACATCGCTCAACAACCTCTGCAACGTGCTCGTTAGAACTCAGGTTTGGGTTACACCAGGGTTTTCTACCCGCCTGAAATAGATCCGACCACATTCCCCGATATGAATACATAAATTTGCATCCCAATCGACATCTACTTGTTCACCTGGAAACTGAAATGTCTTTTTAGAACTATCTTTCATAGAATCTGCCTCATATTACAGTGACCGAATTTCCACCTTGCGGAATTTTATCGTCCCTCTACCCCATTGCAGACTGAACACACCGCTGGCATGTTTTGAATCCCGTACATCGGCGGTCTTAATACCGTTAAATATAACAATCAGGTGGTCGCCTCGTGCAGTGATCTCAAAGGTGTTCCATTTTCCTCCTGCCTTTGGATAAGGTTCAAATACCTTGGAGGCATCAACAATCCCACCCGTACCGTAGCTTGGATCTTCACGTTGATCATAAATGTTTACCTCGTAACAAGTACTGGAAGATATGTTCCTCGGGTCTTCGCAACGCATGTGTACACCGCTGTTACCATCATCTGTGGTCCAGAATTCAATCCGCAGGATAAAATCTTTGTATGAATTCTTTGATACCAGATGGGATGAACCATCAGAGCTTGCTATCGCCTGAATGGCTCCGTCTACTGCAGTCCAATTTGCTCCCCCGACCCGATTAAAATTTTCGAGGCCTCTTTCTCCATCCAGGAGTGTTGTCCAAACAGCCTCTGAGCCACTGGTTGCACATCCGCTCAATCCAAGCAGAAGAATGAGCGCAAAAAAGAAATTTGATGTCGGTCTATTCATTGTGTTGACTCCTTAAACTGCATATGTAGATATGTAAACATTTAGATCATTTGCGACAATACTATAGGGATTAGGGAAAAAAGAGAATAATGACCATAATCTATTGCTCCTTTAAATGATGAGCATTCGATAATGATGGATTATCCTGCTGATACATCACTCCTTATTGTTTTATCTTCCATACACATTAGTATAAGACAGAAGAATCCGATTCAATTTATCAACTAAAACCAACAATCTTGATAAGTAAGAGGAAAAATATTATGTCATCCCACAGGTTCTATATATGTATTATTTCGCTTCTTTTTTTGTTCATTGTTGCTACCACAAGCTTTGCACAAAACAATCAAAATCATGAAGACGAACTACGGGCAGAAGCAATTAAACGAAATAAGAATTATGCCCCATGGAATCCAAATGATATTGTAAAATTAAGAGAAGACACGGGATTAATTGGACCGGGACCACGAACAAGTCTCCCCGAAGCCACCTTTCCAGGTTACTTAACACGACCTACAACCGTAGCAGAACTCATGCCTCAGGCGCTTGCAGCGGTGACCCAAAAAGGAGGTCGATCGCCATTAGGGCTAGCTGATCCGGGAGATATTGTCTTAATTGTTATACCACACGATTCAGACAGGCTAATACAAGAAGCTATAGTCCAGGCCTATAAGTCTAGAAAAATTGAGGCAAGAATAATTTATAAAGATGAGATATTAGGAATTACGAGTGATCTGCTGAATGCTATTGCAGAAGCTAAAAATGTTTTTAAAGCCGGCGACGGTCAGCAGGAATCTGGCGAATGGTTTGAGCTCCTTGGAAATTGGCCTGACTTTAATGTTTATAAAAACTGGGTAACGCTGGAGGACCCCGTTTATGCCAGCGCAACCTGGCCAGATTTTAATTTTCCAGATGACAGCATGGCAACATTGGATAAAAATTTTAATGATATGGTTTTTACCGCCATCATAAAGTATTTGGACGAGCATCCAGAAGTAAACAGGGTTTACTATCAAAAGGCATCACGTACCCTTGCAAAATCTGCCCTTAAACATCATGGCAATATTTATATGGGCAATTACACCTATCTAAACCATTATGATCTAATGGGGCAATCGCCTAATGTCCCTGCCGATGTATGGCGCATGCTTGAAGGGAAAATGATTGATCCACTAAGTTTTGTAGATCGCTATGAGATATCTGATCCTGAAGGCACGGTGATGCATAGTGATGTCACTGTTGAAGAAGCAAGGATTTGGGCGGCAGGTTCATATCAACAAGGGCATTTGTATATGATTCCCAGCCAGTCCAGTGGTCGTTATCCTTATTCAAGAGTAAATTATCCAGCAGTGGGTAATAATTGGCTGGACTCAGTACAAAGCAGGACTAACGGAATTATTGCCTCGACCAACAGTCACGCTTCAAATCATGCGCGTATCGAAGTCCACCTAAAAGATGGCTACATGGATAAAATAATTGGCGGTGGATTGTATGGCGATGGTATGCGACTGTCTCTTGCCTATCCAAAAATTAATGAACTGATTTGGCCAGACAACCCTAAACCTGGATTCTGGTGGTTATATGAAGCAGGAACAGGCACTAATCCGAAATACTTTAAACATCCAAAAGAAATATTGCTCGGTCAAAACCTTTCTGAACGAAATGCAGGGGGTGTGATCCATTGGTCATTTGGTACCACTGTATCAAGCGAAAGAGATACCGATAATTTTAGAGAAAAAAACCAGATGCCTACAGGACACGCTATGCATCATCATACCCTGCTCCCCACATACCAGGTGCGATTGCGTGATTCTGGTAATTGGCTAACATTGATAGAACATGGCGTAATTCAAACCTATGTAGATCCCGAAGTACGGGCATTAACTTCGCGTTATGGTAATCCCAATGATATTTTAAGAAGAGACTGGATCCCGGAACTGCCTGGAATAACTGCCCCAGGTAATTACAATGAGGATTACGCATCTGATCCTGGAACACACTGGGTAAAATGGGCAAATAGTATTGAAGATGGGTCGAACACATACATAGGGAATTAATTAGGACAAACTAATGTTTAACGGCTCTATTGTATACCGCCAATACTATTAGGCTAGTTTTCTTGATAAATTAATTCAGAAGAACAGTCGTAAACTATAGAAAAAGACCACTGCAAGTGCAGCACCTGCAGGTATGGTTACTAGCCACGAAAGTATGACGTCTCTGACCGTATTCAAGTTGACTGCCCCTATTCCGCGCGCAAGACCAACGCCAAGCACGGCACCGACAAGTGTGTGTGTGGTTGAGATTGGTAATCCAAACTTAGTCGCAATTACGATTGTTGTGGCTGCACCAAATTCCGCACTAAAACCCCGAGTAGGTGTTAGATGAGTAATATTCTTGCCTACAGTCTCCATAACACGCCAACCCCAGGTCGCTAATCCGACTGCAATTCCCCCACCGCCCAATGCCAGTACCCACAGCGGTACAGGCGCCATCGCAGCAATGCTATCACCACCCGCCATCGCCACGGATATTACCGCTGACATAGGTCCAATGGCATTAGCGACATCATTTGCACCATGAGCAAAGGCGACAAAACATGCGCTCAATATTTGCAGATATACAAACATTTTTTCAACCTGCTGATACTCGTTACTGTTAGTATGATATTCATAACGACGTTGTGATTCCCAACGGAGTCGCCTGATGTCATCCAGGGTATTTGAAAGATTTTCTTTAATATGACCAGGTGAAGATGTCCTAACTCGTTCCAGGTGTTTAACGGCCTTATCCAAAGATTTTACAACATCCGGATCCGTTAATTTTTCGTTTGAATTATCGGACACATCATCTACTTTTATGCGTGATACCAACCACACACTAATGATTGAAGCAAAAAGGCCTATGCCTGATGCAACAAATATAGCTTCGGTAAAACTGAGATCCAGACTAAGGTTCGCAAGCCCTTTAAATAACATTGTCAGAGATAACATCAAGAAAACCACAAAAACAAGATAAGGCGCTACTTTTTTTGCCGACACCAATGGTCTGTTATTATTGAATATCGTCCTCAATATAAATCTAAATATTAAATAAGAAATAGTGCCACTTAATAATGGCGATACAATCCAACTAGCAACAATCGTACCTAATTTGTCCCAATAAATTGCACTCATGCCGCCATAGGCAAGACCAAATCCAACAACCGCACCAACAATGGAATGCGTGGTTGAAACTGGCCAACCCTTCCATGATGCTATCTGTAACCATACACCTGCTGCTAACAATGCCGATAGCATGCCCAACATAAAAGACAACCCATCACCAGTAAACAACGCCGGATCAACAATACCTTTTCGTATTGTTTCTGAAACATGGGATCCAGCTAAAAATGCCCCGCTAAATTCGAGGATAACGGCTATTATTACCGCACGCCTTAGAGTAAGGGCACCTGATCCAACTGATGTTCCCATTGCATTGGCTACATCATTGGCACCAATTCCCCATGCCATGTAAACGCCAAATACAATGGCAAGTGTAATAATGATATAAAGATATGGTTCCATTCGCGTATATATTCTATCTACTGTCGGTGATTAAATTATTTTGATTCAAGAATATTCCTTACTGATTCTGCAAGATGTTCTGAATCATCAGCAATCCCACCGAACTGTCTTAATACGCTGGTCCAGAGAAAAAAATCACCGTAGCTTATCTCGTTTTCATACTTAAGTAGCGTTCTAATAGCCTCACGTTGGCAGACGTCTGCCTCATGTTCCTTCAACGCTACTGTATCAATTAATTTATGAACATTATTTGCCTCTGGCCCACCAAATCCTGTCTCTACTAACTCATCAAGTCGCTCTATAACATCACGCGTTGCATAGAATGTTGCAAGACAGGTTTCAAAAAAACTGTCAAAAACTGTATCAAACTCCTCAGAGCTATTTGCTTGTTTAAATGTTAATAGCACACCAATATTTTCAGATTTGTTAGCAATCCTGTCCTGAACTTCGAGAATAGTTAATATGTGAGATCGATCAACTGGCATAAATAAACCGCGTGGTAAATTAGCGCGAATATCATCCTTAATTATATCCGCTTCGTGCTCCAGCTTTGAGAGCTTTTTAGATAGTTTCTCTACTGCTTTACTATCTCCCTGCCTGTAAATCTCCAAAATTTCTGGAACTTTATCGACGCAAATTGCCACTTTCTCCATATGCATTTGCAACGGTATAAACGGAGACCGACCAAAAATCTTCATAACATTACGCATAGATTGTCTCCTCTCAAACAGGATAATTTTGGGGCCAAATGGTAAGGAGGTTTTAAAATATGGTCAAGATTTATTTGCTAAACATATTTTTTACAAATATTAAAATATTATTTTTCCTTAACGACCAACATATATATGCCATTAAACATAGGTTTTTAACCAATATTCAGCTATCTCGTCATATT
>CAUZRI010000011.1:0-14843 GCA_963582285.1 Gammaproteobacteria bacterium
ATATTAGGATCGCTATTATTAGTATAAGTATCAGAAATTTGAATATTAATGGTCCGTACATAGATAATCGGTCATCTTGATAAATTCATGAATAGCTGCAAATTATAAAAAGTAATATACACATGTTAGCAATCAAAAAATTGTCGTTTCGTCCGCCTCTTTTCCCCTCGATGGCTGCTGGAGTGGTAATGCTAATATTTGTGTTTCTTGGTTATTGGCAATTAGATCGGGCTAGCTATAAAGAGGCCGAATATGAATCATACCAGCTAAACGCATCACTAGATCCAGTCGTTCTAAATGAAAATGAAGGAACGAGCCTGGATGTTTTAAAAAACCAATGGCGCAAGGCAGAAATTTCAGGTTCATATGCTGTAAATATTATCTATCTTTTGGGCAACCAGGTTGTAAATGGTAAGGCAGGTTATTATGTGTATTCTCTATTTAAATTGGCAAATACTGAAAAATGGATTCTGGTGAATCGTGGCTGGATTGAGGGCAGCCCATACAGAGATCAATTGCCGGAAATTTTTTCCCCAGCAGGTACGTTAAAATTGTTGGGAGATATTTATTCTCCTAAGCAGACGGGACCGCTAAGAGATGTCTACGAAGAAAGTTTTGAGAACGGGATTAGACGGGTTCAGATCATAGATTTGGAAACAATACGAAACAGTCTTGGATATAATATTGTTCCATACGTAATTAGACTGGATCAAACGTCTCCTACAGGTTATTTACGAAATTGGCCGGAGCCTGGCTCAGACAAAGAAATGCACTTGGCTTATGCTTTTCAATGGTTTTTGCTAGCGGGCGTTCTGGTAATATTATATTTTTCCATCTATATACATAAACAATAGGCAAATAATGGATAAAGATTCCAATATTAAATCTGGCAACCGTTTCGAGTTTATGTCGTTACTGGTGGTTTTTTCCTCGCCATTTCTTGTCGCATGGTTAATTTACAATTACACCGGAATTGGAAAAAATGGGGAGACTATAAATTATGGCGATTTGATAAAGCCTCCATGGACTATTTCCAATGCCATGTTGCTTGATGCTGTTTCGGGCGATGCCCGTCGGCCACTATACGGCAAATGGAATCTTCTATATTTTTTGGCTGATAAATGCTCCAGTAAGTGTCAAGAAGACATAACAAAGCTACAAGAACTAAGGGTCGCTACGGGTGATAATGCTGATAGGATAGAAATTGTACTATTGGCAACGGATAAAACTATGCCGACGCTCCCAGATAAGTCAATTAACGAGTCATTTTGGATAAATGTTTTAATACTTATGCGCCCAGACATTCAGCCAATAGAAGAAAATGATGGTGAAACAAGAGTGTCTTTATCTTCTATGAAACAAGGAATATATTTGATAGATCCCATAGGCAATATAATGATGAAATATAATTTCGATAGTGATGCGGCAGGTATATTGCGTGATATAAAGCGATTATTGCGCTTTTCCAGAATAGGGTAACTCAGAGCAAGCTGACAAACTTTTTAAAACCTTAGACATAATCACAATATTTTTTTCACCAGGTATACTGAGAAATGACCGAACAGCAATCTAAAGATATCGCAATAACGATCCCCTGGTTAGTAAATTGGAGAGATTATTTAGCGCTATGTAAACCAAAAATAATTGTGCTTATCGTATTTACTGCGGCAGTAGGCATGTTTCTCGCAGCGCCTGGAATGGTTCCGCTTAACGCATTAATTTTTGGAAATGTTGGAATTGCATTAGCAGCATCGTCCGCTGCAGTTGTAAATCATATTGTTGATCAGCGTGTAGACGCTATCATGATGCGCACAAAGCATAGACCATTACAAAAAGGCAATATAACAATGGAGGGCGCTGCGTTGTTCGGCCTGATACTTGGGCTTCTTTCTATGGCGATACTTATACTCTATGTGAATATGCTTACAGCAATACTTACCTTGGGTTCCCTGATTGGTTACGGGTTTATTTATTCTATGTATCTCAAACGAGCAACGCCTCAAAATATCGTAATTGGAGGTGCCTCTGGTGCAGCGCCACCAGTGCTTGGCTGGACTGCCGTGACGGGAACGCTGGATCCAAATTCATTAATACTGTTTCTTATAATATTTGCATGGACGCCGCCCCATTTCTGGGCTTTGGCTATTTATAGGCGGGATGAATATGCAAAGGCTGCGATCCCAATGTTGCCCGTAACGCATGGCGTTAAATTTACCAGGCTTCATATATTGTATTACACAATAGTATTGTTTTTGGTAAGTCTGTTGCCGTTTGTCTTTTTAATGAGTGGCGGGATGTATTTGTTTGGCGCATTTTTCCTGGGCGCAATTTTTCTCTATTACTCAATTAAAATGCAAACAGACCATAGTGACAAATTAGCGATGAAGACATTCTCGTTCTCAATAGTTTATCTTATGGCCTTATTTGCATTTTTACTTGCAGATCACTATTTGACAATGATTATTAGGCAGCTTGTATAAATATTAAATGGCAGTCATTTGCTCGATAGAAGGTATCGCGTCTAATTAAAGCCCCTCTTCGGCGCCGAAGTTTAGCCCTAGTATTATTTTTCTGATTTCTTCTGCTCGTTTAGCCGGGATATCAATTATTAACAGAATCTTTCCCTGATGTAGAGGTCCCTGAAAGGCCGCAAGTTTTGTATTTGGCGTACTGCCACCGATTAAGGGTCCTGATATCCATGCACCAACTACTGCCCCAACGACTGCACAAATAAAAATTACATATGGAGGCGCCTGCATACCAACCGCGACAGGATTAAAATAGATATATAGTCCAGCAAGTAATCCAGTTATAACGCCTGAAAATAATCCGATATAGATACCTCGAAGCAGGCCTGTCTTCTGTGAAGGTGTTGCTTCAGGAAGACTTTTCATTTCTGTGCCTCGCTTACCAAGAAAATGCATACGCTTTTCCTCGATTCGAGAACGAAGAAGTTCCTGTACAGCTTTTTCCGAAGTTTCCACGTCCGGAAATAGAAAATATAGCCTTCGACTCATTGCACACCCCCTTTTTTTGATTAATTTGGAATGTGGTCTAATCTATCGGCCAGGCACAGGTCAGGACTGCGCGTTTATTAGTCTAGAAGCTCTTGATGTATATGTCGATTTTTTTGGATAAAATACGCACTTTAATATAGCTGTTGGATAAACAAACTTCCCTACTTATAATTAGAGAAAATCAGCTCATTATCGCTAGCCTAAGGCTTTTTATGGCGTTTTGCTCAAGCTGTCTGATTCTTTCTGCAGAGACGTTATATGTGCTTGCCAGCTCATGTAAGGTTTGCTTTTCAGGTGCTAACCAGCGTCGGGTAATTATATCACGGCACCGATCATCTAAATTATTCAGCGCCAAGGAAAGCTTTTTCGAATTTAATGTTTCTTTTTGCAGGGACTCATGCTCTTGCTCCGGATTTTGACGTTGATCTTCGATATACATTGCAGGAGCGGAGGCGTCATTCTCATCATCCGTTGAGTAACCATCGAAAGAGGCGTCGTATGATGACATGCGCCTTTCCATTTCAATTACATCTTTCAAACTTACTCCAAGATCTTTTGCAACGGACTCAACCTCGTTTTGATTCAGCCAGCCTAGACGTTTCTTAGACGATCTAAGGTTAAAAAACAATTTTCGTTGGGCCTTGGTAGTAGCAATTTTAACAATCCGCCAATTTCGTAATATATATTCATGCATTTCGGCACGTATCCAGTGAACAGCATAAGATACCAGCCTAACGCCATACTCGGAGTCAAACCGCTTGACTGCCTTCATAAGCCCTATGCTTCCCTCTTGAATCAAATCTGCTTGTTGTAAACCATAGCCAGCATAGCCTTTTGCAACTTTTACAACAAAACGCATGTGTGACAATACCAGCTCTTTTGCTGCATCTAAATCCTGATTAGCTTGAAAACGAGCAAAAAGTTCTTGCTCACGTTCTGCGCTAAGCACAGGAATAGTGTTTACAGTTTGTATATAAGAATCAATTGAACCGCTTGGTACAGATAGTTGTAAATTCATATTAATACCTATTAATTTTAGTTGGCAATATTTTAGCACTCTAGTTGTTAGAGTGCCAAGCCAGAAGGAAGTTCATAATTAAAATATAAAATAATTATATTATTCAATAGGTTACTGGGGCTCCATGTCTTTCAGGTGTCGACCTACAGCTACCCACGAGCCAATTAAGCCTAGCGTTCCCCCTGAAATGAGGAGTATAAGAATCTCACTGAACTTAAGTCCTTGTAAACTAAAGTCACTGTTATATAAGGTAGCCAGCTGATTTATCGGTTCTTGCATTATCAAGGTAGAGATTAATAACAAGAACCACGATATTAAGCTGCCACATAACCCAAATATGAGTCCGGTATATAAAAATGGCCGTTGTATAAATGCATTCGTTGCTCCAAAGAGCTTATTAATTTCTATTTCTGTACGTTTATTGATTATAGAAAGCCTGATGGTATTTCCCACAATAAGTAACACTGCCACAGATAATAACGTGGCTAATACTATCGCTGCACGTTCAAGTATATTTAAGATTACAATAAGTCGTTTTACCCATTGACGATCTAGTTGTGCAGATTCAACCTCAGGGATTGCGCCGAGTTGATTCAAAAGATCTTCGCCTTCTTGCCCAGCAAAAGTATCAATTTTAGGCTGGATTAGTAACATAGATGGCAAAGGGTTTTCTTCCAGCGAGTCCAGTGCTTCAGCAAATCCAGATAAGATCTTATATTCCTCTAAAGCTTGCTCCTTGGTAATTAAAGTAATCGATTCAATTGTATTTAAATTGCTAAGTTCATTTTTCAGAACCATGGCGCGTTCATCACTAGCATTTGACTGCAAATATACAGCAATCTGGATATTGCCTTCCCAGCTTTTAATTACTTCTTCTGCGTTGTCTAGTAACAAATAAAAGCCAGCAGGCAGGGCAAGCGCCACGCCAATAACAGTTGTGGAGAAAATATTTCCAATCGGGTTTTTAAATAAATTTCCAATGCTGGAGATAAAAGCCCTGGCATGCTGTGTCATCCAAATCCGAATAGATCTGCTTATGCCTTGAGGGCCATTGCCTGCTTTTCTTTTAGTATTCATTCATCAGGGTCAACGCCGGTATTTACCGTTAATAGCTTGCCGGTTTTTAGCGTAATGATTGGTTTTTTTAGCTTTCTGATCATTTCAAGATCATGGCTGGCAATTAAAACGGTTACGCCAACCTGATTAAACTGTTCAAATAATTTCATGCTTTCCCATGATAATGCTGGATCAAGGTTTCCGGTCGGTTCATCCGCTAGCAGTAATGCCGGGTGATGCACAACAGCGCGGGCAATGCCCACTCGTTGTTGTGCTCCGCCTGATAGTGAAGGGGGATAAGACTTTTCCACTGTGAGTAGGCCAACTTTATCTAGTGCAGCATGAACACGTTTTCGAGTTTCTTGATATGAATAGCCTGCCACGACCATAGGCAGGGCCACGTTATCGAATACGGTTCTATCGTTTAGTAGCCTATGGTCCTGAAACATGAATCCAATATTTCTCCTGAACAATGGGATTCTATTTCCTTTTACGCGTTCCAGATTTTGACTGTTTACTATAATTTGGCCCCGTGTATGGCGTTCGATAAGTGCAATCAGCCTTAGTAAAGTTGTTTTTCCGGCGCCTGACCGACCCGTTACAAATACCATCGCGCCTTGTTCGACATTCAAGTTCAGTCTTTTTATTGCTTCCTTTCCAGAAGCGTAACGTTTAAAGACTTCTGTAAATTGGATCATTTATTTTGATTCAATAATGCAGTTACAAAGTGTTCTGCATTGAATGGAGATATGTCTGTAATTTTTTCCCCAGTACAGATATAGCGTAAGGGAAGTTTCAGTTTAGTGGCAAGAGCAAAAACAATACCGCCTTTTGCGGTACCGTCCAGTTTTGTCAAAATTATTCCACTTATTCCAATTTCCGAGTGAAATTGTTGTGCCTGTACCAATGCGTTTTGACCATTGCTGGCATCTAGCACCAACAGTATTTCCACTGGCATGTCGGAATCAAATTTACTTATAATGCGCCGAATTTTTTTTAGCTCGTTCATTAGGTTGCTTTTATTTTGTAGACGGCCAGCAGTATCTGCAATCAGGATGTTTGCACCAATATTTTTTGCCTCAACAAGTCCATCATATATAACTGATGCAGCATCAGCTCCGTGAGATTGAAAAATAACCGGAATATTTATTTTATCCCCCCAGGATTTCAATTGTTCGATAGCAGCGGCCCTGAATGTGTCAGCGGCCACTAGCAATAATTTGTTATTTTTTTTATAGAGATTTGCCAGTTTGCCAATAGAGGTAGTTTTTCCTGCTCCATTGACGCCTACTACAAGAAAAGTAAAGAGGGCCTGATTTTCGTTGTGAATACTTATAGGGCATTCAATTTTACTTAAAATTTCAACCATCTGATCATGCAGCAGATTTAGGACATCTTCCGCGGTGCTTATAGACTGCTTTTTAATTGCTAGCTTTAATGCATCTATAATTTGTACAGTTGACTCAACACCGACATCGGCCATAAGCAGTTTGGATTCAAGTTCGTCTAATATTTCAGTGCTTGAGAAGTCGTTATTTTTAAATAGTTCTCGTACATCAGTAAGAAGGGCCGTTCTGGTTTTGCTTAGACCAGACTGCAGGTTTTGCCATAAACTGGGCTGTTCGATGTCATCAACAGGTCTACGCTTACCAAATAACATTATAATAATTTCATCTCACCGAATGGAACTTACTATCGTATCATTAACCCTAAAGTTACTGGTAGAATACGGAAAAATAAATAAATAATTATAATTTCACGTTGTAATTTACACGTCTATTTTTGGAGATCAATTTGGTTAAATTTATTCTGGCATTAATTTTCTTTCTATTCAGTTCAATTGCAGGCGCTCAGGTCCACGAATTTGTACTTAAAAATGGGCTGAAATTGCTGGTTAAGGAGGATGACCGTGCACCTATAGTCGTATCACAAATATGGTACAAAGTTGGTTCAAGTTATGAAACTGACGGTACAACAGGTGTTTCGCATGTTTTAGAACATATGATGTTCCAAGGGACAAGAAAACACGGAGAGGGAGAGTTTTCAAGGATAATTGCTGAAAATGGCGGTAGCGAAAATGCCTTTACCGGGTCTGATTACACCGCATATTTTCAAACCTTAGAGAAATCCCGTTTGCCAATAAGTTTTGAGCTTGAGGCGGACCGCATGAGAAATATAACCCTACCGCAAGAGGCATTTGAAAAAGAAATAGAAGTCGTAAAGGAAGAACGAAGATTACGAACAGATGACAATCCTAATTCATATTTACGAGAAGTGGCGAATGCAACTGCCTTTCAAACAAGTCCCTATAGACAACCAATAATCGGTTGGATGGCTGATCTGGAATCCATGGATGTTGCGGATTTACGTAGTTGGTATAAGAAATGGTATGCGCCAAATAATGCAACTTTGGTTGTTGTTGGTGATATTGAGGCAGACGATGTTTATAAGCTTGCTAGGAAATACTTTGGAAGATTGAAAGGCGAGGTAGCGCTTCCGCCATCGCATAGGCCAGAAGTCGAACAACAAGGCATTAAGAGAGTCATAGTTAAACGGCCTGCCGAGATAGCAAGGCTGACTATGGCGTATAAAACACCAGCACTAAAATCAGCTTTGCAAGATAATTCCAGTGTTGAAAAGTGGGAACCTTATGCGCTGGAAATGTTATCAGGAATATTGAGCGGAGGAAGTAGCGCAAGATTTGCATCAAGGTTGGTCCGGGGGGAGGAAGTAGCTACAGGCGTAAACAGTAGTTATAACTTAGCTGGCAGACTAGATGGGTTGTTTGTTATTAGTGCCACGCCGGCCCAGGGAAAATCTATTGAAGAACTGGAGCAGGCAATCAGGGCGCAAATTAATGAATTGAAAAGTAGTGAAGTCGCTGAGGAAGAGCTACAAAGGGTGAAGGCACAGGTTGTTTCAAGCGATGTGTATGAAAAAGATTCTGCATTCTATCAGGGTATGATACTTGGTACTTTTGAAACGGTTGGCCTGGGATGGGAATATGCGGAAGAATATGTAGAGCAAATATCTGCTATTACGGCAGAACAGGTACAAGAAGTTACAAAAAAATACCTTAACGATAATGTAGCGACTATAGCAGTATTAGAACCAATTTCTATGGACAGAGAGTCCTCTGGACAGGGAGCAGTTTTACCAGGAGCAAACTCCAATGAATAAATTTTTGACACTCTTGTTGCTGATTTCATTTAATACATCGGCTGCGCCGGAAATTCAACATTGGCAAACCTCAAAAGGAATCGACGTTTATTTCGTAGAGACGCACCAATTGCCCATGATAGATTTACAGCTTGTATTTGATGCTGGAAGCGTCAGAGATCCGATTAATAAAAGGGGATTGTCGCAGATAACAAATAGCTTGTTGAGTCAGTCCGCCGATGGTTTGAATGCTGATCAGATTAGTTTTGAGTTTGAGCGACTGGGCGCAGAATTTGGTACGTCAGGGGGATATGATTCAGCAGGAATTTCGTTACGAAGTTTGTCAGATGCAGCATTGTTAGATACAGCGTTAACAAATTTGCGTCGTGTAATTTCCTTTCCAGATTTTCCTGCAGAAATTTTGGAGAGAGAAAGAAATCAAGTGCTGGTTGGCATGCAAAGAAAGTTACAGTCGCCCAGGTCAATTTCATCTGAAAGATTTTATGAAGCTATTTATCAAGGGCATCCCTATGCTTACCCCAACGAAGGGACCGCAGAGTCACTTGCTGATATTACTACAGATGATCTTAAGAAATTTCATGCCGAATATTACACTTCTAACAACGTCATGATTTCGATCGTAGGGGATCTGGATAGAGCGAGAGCAGAAAATCTCGCAGAGACTATTACAAAAGATTTAAACAAGGGAAAACAGCCTGGTGTGTTTCCTCAGGTCAGTTCGCAGGCTAAAGAGCAAATTATCAAGGTATTTCATCCTTCAACACAGGTGCATATTTTGATTGGTCAACCAGGCATGAAATACGGTGATGCAGATTACTTCGCATTATATGTCGGTAATCATATTCTTGGAGGGGGGGGGCTGGTGTCACGATTGTTTGAAGAAATCCGTGAGAAAAGAGGGCTGTCCTATGGTGCAAGTAGTTATTTTTCGCCACGTCGTGAACTTGGGCCTTTCTTGTCTAGTATCTCTACTCGTCAGGATCAGGCAGATGAGGCATTAACTGTTTTACGAGACACAATATCTGAATATATTCAAAATGGACCAAGTGTTGCTGAGCTTAAGGCAGCTAAAAAAAATATTACCGGAGGGTTTCCTTTAAGAATAAGTAGTAACAGAAAGATCTCAGGGTATGTATCCGTAATAGGCTTTTATGGATTGCCGTTAGACTATTTAGACAAATTTAATGAAAAAATTGATGCAGTCACTATTGATGAAATTAATGACGCTTTTAAGCGTCGTATTGATGTCAATAAATTTGTAACTGTATTGGTGGGCCCCGTTGAGGATGATAAATGAAAACCACAAATTGCAGCCATTTTTAATGTGCCGGGAAAGTTAAGAATAATTGGTGGTATATGGCGGAGTCGTAAAATTGATGTCATTAATGTTGCAGATCTTAGACCTACGCCCGACAGAGTAAGAGAAACTCTGTTCAATTGGCTTCAGCCCTCTATCTCAGGAGCTCGCTGTCTAGACTTATATGCCGGTACTGGCATACTTGGTTTTGAGGCATTATCACGAGGCGCTGCCTCTGCTGTCATGGTAGAACATAATAAATCTCTGGCTCGCCAGCTTGAGCATCAAGCCCTAAATCTCGAGGCAAAGAATTGTCAGGTATTCTGCACGGAAGTTTCAGGTTGGCTCAACATTTGCCATGATGCATTTGATATCATATTCCTTGATCCGCCCTATAAAGCTAATCTGGCAGGAAATAATATCAAGCAGTTGTTAAACTGCGGGTGTATGAAGCAAGGAACACAAATCTATTTTGAATCAGACAATGAGCTGGAAGAAGTTGATCCCTGTTTACAATTGATAAAATCAGGCAAAGCAGGTTTAGTTCAATATCGTCTCTTTAGCTGTGTATAGAGAAAATTAATGAAAACAATAGCAATATATCCAGGTACATTTGATCCTATAACTAATGGTCATACGGATATTGTCTTACGCGCAACACGCCTGTTTGATCATGTAATAGTTGGCGTTGCAATTAGCACCAGTAAAAAAACAGTTTTCTCGTCTGACGAAAGGGTAGAAATGGCGACTACCGCGTTAAAAAATATTAAAAACACCGAAGTTCGATGTTTCGATGGTCTGGTGACCGCATATGCACGAGAAATGCGGGCAAAAGTAATAATACGCGGATTAAGGGCAGTGTCAGATTTTGAATATGAATTTCAAATGGCGGGTATGAACAGACGATTAAATGAAAAAATTGAAACGGTTTTTCTTACACCCGCAGATAATTTTAGTTATATATCATCTAGCCTGGTGAGAGAGGTTGCCTCATTGGGCGGTGATGTTAGCCCGTTTGTACATAACGACGTTATGAAAGCGTTAAAATCTAGGTTGTCTGGTTGATTGTGTCCTGGGCTGGAAGCTTTTGGAGCTATAATTACAGCGGGAGTGTATTTATGGTGATGTTTGTGTGCCTAACTGCTTGCCGGTTGATTTTATGCCACGCGACCATGAATAAATAGATACACACAAAAAGCTGGAACATAAGTAGTTGCGAAAAACAGTTTACAGTATTCTTAATTATGAACTTATTCGATAGCGCAAACAAAACATGATTCAATCCAGACCCTCAATATTTTTGTTGTTGTTTATTTCTTGTGTGTGTAGCTATGCAGATGGGCCATCTGATGCAGCTGTTTCCAGCGCAAACCCATTAGCAACCATAGCCGGTGAAAAAATATTACTGCAAGGTGGCAACGCATTTGATGCTGCAGTGGCTGTTAGTGCAGCATTGGCTGTAGTCGAGCCGTCAGGTTCAGGTCTCGGTGGCGGCGGCTTTTGGTTGTTGCATAGAGAAAGCGACGGCAAGCAAGTTATGATTGATGGTAGGGAAAAGGCGCCAGAGTTTGCCCATAAAAGAATGTATCTGGATGAAAAAGATAACGTTCGCTCAAGGGCATCAGTAGACGGGCCCTTGGCAGGTGGAATACCTGGTATACCCGCTGGAATCGTATATTTAGCATTAAATTATGGTCGATTACCATTAACAACTTCAATGGCGCCCGCGATTCAGTATGCAGAACAGGGATTTGAAATTTCCCCTGGCTTACAAAGACATATTAGCAACAAGCTTAATTTGCTCATGAAATACCCGTCTAGTGCTGAAACATTTCTAGTTGATAATAAAGCCCCGCCTACAGGCCACCTATTGATACAGAAAGACTTGGCAACTACATTGCGTTCCATTGCAAATAATGGCGTTGCCGGATTTTATCAGGGAGAAACGGCTCGTAAGCTGGTTCAAGGGATGAAACAACACGGCGGTATTTGGAGTTTGAAGGATCTGCAGCAATATGTTGTGCTTGAAAGAAGGCCAACTATAACCAGCTATAAAAATATCAAAGTAATTTCTGCATCGCTCCCCTCTTCGGGCGGTATTGTCCTGGGGCAAATTCTAAAAATGTTGGAATATTTTGATCTTGTTGCAATGGATCGGGTAACTAGAGCGCATCATATTGTTGAAGCAATGCGCAGAGCCTATAGGGATCGTTCTGTATTTCTGGGTGACCCTGATTATGTGGATGTGCCAATTGAACGATTATTGGATTCTGATTACATTGAAGGTCTTGCCTTAACGATTGATCCCCTCTCTGCAACACCTAGTAATGATCTCAGCGATACGCCTGGACCAGTGCAAAGCGGGACATCAACAACTCACTTTTCTATTCTTGATACTGATGGTAATCGGGTTGCCGGTACTTTAACCATAAATCGATTCATGGGCTCAGGATTTGTTATTCCTGGTACAGGTGTGTTGCTCAATAATGAGATGGATGATTTTGTGATACAACCTGCTCTTGAAGGAGATAACGATACGAATGGGATTGAGCCCAATCTAATTGAGCCAGGTAAAAGACCACTATCAAGTATGTCGCCTACATTTATCGAGTCAGACGAGCGGATAGCGATATTGGGAACACCCGGAGGCACAAGGATTATATCAATGGTTTTACTGGGTATATTGGACTTTGCAGATGGGCAATTGCCGGAATCCTGGGTTGACCTGCCACGATTTCATCACCAATTCAAACCAGACCGCGTGACATTTGAAGAAAATGCATTTAACGCGCAGGAACAACAAGCCATGCTAGCAAGGGGGCATAATCTTCGGGTTTCACGCAGGAGCTACGGAAACATGCAGGCAATAATGTGGGATAAACGAACAAACTATGTTTACGCTGCATCGGATAAACGTGGTGAAGGTAGCGCTATGGTTATCCGTGCAGAAGAAAATCCCTAACGTTGGCAAGAATTACAATAAAATGATGAACGCTGGTTAATAAATTTTGACCTTAATGGTTTATTGCATAATTTGCACGGCAACCCTTCTCTACCATACACATATAGCTCTTGTTGGAAATATCCAGGATTGCCGTCACTGTTCACAAAATCACGTAGTGATGTTCCGCCTTTTTTAATTGCTTTTTGAAGTATGTGTTTAATAGAGGTTGTTAATTTTTCACATCGCCTAAGAGACAGCTTTCCTGCTCCTACACCAGGCCTAATTCCACTGTCGAATAAGGCCTCGTTTGCATAGATATTGCCAACTCCAACTACATTTCGACCATCCATAATAAATGTTTTGATGGTTTGTATTTTTTTGCGAGAGATTGCGTGGAGATAATCTCGTGAAAAATCATTTGAGAGAGGTTCTGGTCCAAGATTTTTTAGTAATTTATGGTTGGCCGGCGCATCCGTAGTCCAGAGAATAGATCCAAACCTCCGAGGATCTTTGTATCGCAATGCATTACCAGTATCAAAATAAATATCAAAATGGTCATGTTTATCAGGAGCGACTGATTTATGTACGAGGCGTAAACTCCCAGACATGCCTAAATGAATTATGAGCCAACCAAAATCAAATTGAATAAGAATGTACTTGCCTCGGCGAAGTACAGAAGTTGCAGACATGCCAGGCAATAACGTTACAATTGTTTTGGGAATTGGCCACCGCAACTTAGAATTTCGTATTTCTACCCTTTCAACGCAAGCACCAATAATATGCGGAGATATTCCTCGACATGTCGTCTCTACCTCAGGAAGTTCAGGCATATTTCATTCGCAGTCAGTAATTGGAATGTCAAGGTTTTCGAAAGTTTGTGGCAAGAACCAGTAATCTAAATCAACATTATCAGGAGACATAATTAACGCTGACCCGGTCTCCTTTAGTCCAATATCAATCGTTGCGCCGTCATTAATCAAAGGTTCGTTTGACATTAGAGTATATTATTACTTTCAAGCTACCAAGAATACACAATCATGTATTGTTACGCTTGATGCAATTGTTAAAAAGAACAAAAACAAGTTAATTGCAGGGTTTTGTTTCAAATAACTAGCAATTGATATGAGATGGTTAAAGAAATCACAAAAAAATTGATCTGATCCATTAGCAGAGTATGACTTTATGATAAAATTGTCCGGACAATATTTAGACAAACATCTCTAAATTTAAATTATTTCCTAATTATAGGATGGGGAGCCAGCATGTTTAATGATCTATTTTTATGGGGATATATTCTAATTGCTCTAGTCTTGACTCATATTACTATTGCCTCCGTAACCATTTTTTTGCATCGTGCACAAGCACA
Organism: Gammaproteobacteria bacterium; assembly: GCA_963582285.1. GTDB lineage: Bacteria > Pseudomonadota > Gammaproteobacteria > Eutrophobiales > Eutrophobiaceae > Eutrophobius. Next base: position 13,879 of record CAUZRI010000011.1, read on the forward strand.
TAGGTCCTTGTCATTAAATATACTTGTCAGTCATTTTTTTAGATTCTGGCTCTGGCTGACAACGGGTATTGTCACCAAAGAATGGGTTGCTATACATCGAAAACACCATGCCAAGGTTGAAATGCCTGATGACCCACATAGTCCGCAACAAAAAGGAATTGCAAAGGTATTGTTGGAAGGTGCAGAGTTGTATCGTTCAGAGTCAGAAAACGACAATACATTACTTCAATATGGTCATGACACGCCAAGTGATTGGTTGGAGAGAAATTTATATTCTCGTCATTCATACCTTGGAATAATAATAATGCTTTTTTTAAATGTCATTTTATTGGGAGCGGCTGGTTTAACTATCTGGGCTATACAAATGATGTGGATTCCTGTTTTTGCTGCAGGAATTATTAACGGCTTAGGTCATTGGTGGGGGTATAGAAACTTTGAGCCTATTGATGCATCGACTAACATTATGCCGTTAGGAATGTTTATAGGCGGTGAAGAATTACATAATAATCACCATGCATTTGCAAGTTCTGCCAAGTTTTCATCAAAATGGTATGAGTTTGATCTTGGTTGGTTTTACATTTGTATTTTAAATTATTTTGGATTAGCCCGGATAAAAAAAGTTGCTCCGGTGCCCGTAATCAATCATCAAAACTTGGCAATTGATATTGAAACATTACGCGCGGTAGTAAATAGTCGATTTCATGTTATGTCGCATTATGCGCGAGATGTTATAAAGAAGGTCTATCTTGAAGAGAAACGTAAAGTAAAATCCCATAGATGGAAATTTACTCGACGACAAATGAAATTATTAATTCGAAACTACGCCCTGCTGGATGAAAATGCAAAACAAAGATTAAACAAGCTGTTGGATGAAAGCCAGTCGCTAAAAGTGGTTTATGAATATAATTTTCGATTGCAATTAATCTGGCAAAATAAGACAGCAAATCAGGAACAACTAATCCAGT
>CAUZRI010000012.1:0-14773 GCA_963582285.1 Gammaproteobacteria bacterium
GCCATCGCAAGCGTGGGTGTTGTTTCACTTGCCCTAATCTTTTTTACAACCCCGGTGTTAGCGGAATCTTTGTTCGGTGAGGTCAGCTCACAGAAGGAAGGCTCTATGGAGGGCGTGTTGGTGAGCGCCAAGAAACAGGGGGGCACGATCTCCGTGACGGTAGTGAGCAACGCCGAGGGACAATACAATTTTCCCAGCGACCGTCTGTCTGCTGGGACCTATGATATTACTATTCGCGCCGCTAGGTATAACCTGCCTGACACCACTGTCAATATTAATACAGGCGATACTGCCAGACTCGATATCAATCTCAACGAAGTCACCAGTAAATTTGAACTAGCCAGACAACTGTCTAATACCGAGTGGATGTTGAGTGCTGGCGAAGAGGGTATTAGACTCGGCCGATGTGTCAACTGCCATACTTTGGAAAGGGTGATGTTCACTCGCTACAACGCCAGGGAAATGGCCAGGGTGGTACAGCGCATGGCCTATCATACGAATAACTCCTCACCTGAACATCCCTGGTCTGATACCGATGTAGCGGAGCAAATGGCCAAACCTCCATCAGCGGCTCATGTTGAAGTGGGTAAATTCATTGCGTCCATTAACCTCAGTGAACGGGACGTCTGGCCATTTGAATTGAAGACCCTACCGAGGCCAACCGGCGTGGATACCCAGGCGATCTATACGACTTATGACCTGGCGCGGCCGGATGCTGCACCCCACGATGAGGCCTTGGATGCCGAAGGTAATATCTGGTATTCCGATTTCAATACGCCGTATATCGGTATGCTGAATACCAAGACCGGTGAGGTGAAGGATTACCAGGTCCCCCTACGTCGTGCAAATGGGGTTGCCCAAGGAGGACTGCAGATAGACATCGATCCGGAGGGTAAGGTCTGGTATTCCACTATGGAGCAGATCCAGATCGTCCGTTTTGATCCAGAGACAGAAAAGATGGATATATTTGAACTGCCGGTGGCAGAGGAAGATGCTGCGGATGCCCATACCACCATGATTGATCCCACACGGATGGATGTTGACGGTAATGTTTGGTTCAACGTCGCAGGCGGAGGAGAAAAGGGTGGAGAAGGTGCGTGGCAACTACACGTTGCTAGTGGTAAGTTTACCAGGGTAAGGTACCCGGAAGGCAGTCCATCAGCACAGGCCTACGACAACCTTGCGGATTCCGGAAACAATCTCTGGGGACATTCACCCGGCAGACCAAATATATGGCGTACTGATGCAAAAACCTTGGAGACGGAATGGTATCCGGTGCCCGATAACCGCAGAGGCTGCCGTCGCGGTCATATGGATAGTCAGGACAGAATATGGTGCGCCGATTTTAATGGCAACGGATTGATTATGTTTAATACCAGAACACGCAAGTATGAAGGAAACTGGGACGCACCCATTCCCCATACCCGACCCTATGATGCCCACTATGATGAAAAAAGATATAACTGGAGCGGTGGAATGGATTCGGATCTAATTCTTCGACTAAATGTTGAGACAGGCAAGATGAACCAGTTTCTATTACCTCATCGGACCAATATACGAAATGTTTATATGCAGAAGGGCGCAGCAGATGAACTCTCCAGCCTCTGGGTCGGAAATCAACACGGCGCAACGATTACCCGTATTGAGCCATTGGCGCCCTAGGGTTGCTGCATAAAGTTATCATTAGTATATAGGGCAAACTACGTTTATGTATAAATGTGATTTCCCATTTTATCTACAGATTAAATCTACTAATTTATTTAAGGAGTAAGGTATGTTTCAGTGTTCACGAATTATGAGAATAAAGAGTTTGGTGTCACCAATAGTAACGGTGATTGGTGCCTGGATATTTCTCTCTAGTTGTGTGTTGGCGCAACAGTCAGCGCCGGCTTACGAAGGCCTCGCAGAACTACCCGGTGTGCACATCTGGTACAAGGACACTGGCGGTAGCGGGATCCCAGTAGTATTTTTACACGCATCCACCGGCAGTATGCGGGTTTGGGAACATCAGACGCCGGCTTTCACTAAAGCAGGTTACCGCGTAATTGCTTATGACCGGCGAGGATGGGGTCGCTCTGTGGTGATTCCCTCTGGCAAACAACCCGGCACCGCTGCAGACGACCTCCATGCATTGTTAGATCACCTTAATGTTGATCGTTTTCATATCGTGGCGACCGCGGCAGGAGGTTCGATTTCATGGGATGTGGCACTGTCATTTCCTGAGCGTGTGCGCAGTATGATAGTCGCTAATAACAGCGGCAGGGTGGTAGATGAAGAGTATCGGAATCTGGTAAGTAGTCTTCGACCTAAGCAGTGGGATGAACTGCCATCGGAATTTCGCGAAGTGGGACCTACATACCGTGCTACGAATCCGGAAGGCACACGTCGCTGGATTGAGCTTGAGCACATGAGTCGTCCGCCTGGACCGCTGATGGACACACAACCACTAAGGAATCGCCTAACATTTACTTTACTGGAGACGGTCCAGACACCTGTGTTAATTATAAGAGGAGGCTCAGACCTGGCATCGCCGGCGCCGCTATCGAAATATTTTTCGGATCGGGTCAAGACTGCAGAGACGTTGGTTGTACCTGACGCGGGCCACTCGGTCCACTGGGAAGAACCCGAGATATTCAATAAAGCCGTGTTGGATTTTATCGGAAAGTATTAATTTTAGGATAAAATTGACAGGCCGAAGGTGTGAGTTCCGGCTTTTCCAGCGCCATCAAGGATGGTGAAGATCGAATTCTTCTAAAGCTGTTAAATATAAATTGAGAAAAGACCACGGTTACGTCTGCTAACCATTTGATACCGTGGTCTGTCCCTATTTATTATAGACAACCTTGCCACCGAGTAGCGTCATCAATACGGTGATGTTGGGTATTTCATCAACGGGTATGGATAAATAATCGCGATCGATTACGATCATGTCTGCCAATTTTCCTGCTTCGAGCGATCCAAGCTCGTCGCCTCGCAGTAAATTAGAAGCGTTCCATCGGGTCGCCATACGCAGAACGTCTTTTCTGTTTATGGCTTCTGCTGCATTCCATACACGCCCGTTCAGATCCTTTCTTGTTATGGTCGTTTGCATGTATTTGAATAGCATCGGACCACCTTGATCACCATCAGTATGAAACCCTGGCTTCATGCCTGCATCAATTAGAGATTTTAGCGGTACTACCCATTCGGATAATAACTCCGGGTCATAATCCTGAGCGGTTATAGGTGCCCTGATGATGTATTTCGGACCACAGGTCCAGGTGACACCGAGTCCTTTCGCCCGGACTATCTGGTCTGCCCTCGGATTTCCTGCACAATGGTCGAGCACATGTCTTTTACCCTGAATTTCCTCTGCAGTCATACCCCCGGCTGCGCTGGCCTGCTCGATTAACAGCAAGATATGATCGACCGCCAAATCACCATGTACATGGAACCCCGAAATACGAAAACCATTACGTACTGCCGGGAAAAGACTGTCCCATAACGGTCCACCTGGCTTAAGATTACATTGTTCGAGGTACTTTTTCGGTGATGCAAGTGTTGTACAAATTGAGGAGTCAGCTGAGCCGCCGTAGATCCCTGCCATCCATAAATACGCTGAACCATATCCCTCATAATTTGGCATTTGTCTCGCCACAAATTCTGACGCACCGGGACTTCTAAAACTTTCCACATGATATGCCCAGCGGACGGGCATCGCGCCTTCACGATCGAGTAGTGTCATGGCGGCATGATCTTCTGCACCTAACTTCGATGCGATGGTTGTTATGCCGTAGCGTGCCCAGTGGTCACTCAGCTCCGCCCTGAAGGCCCGGGCCAGGAGCTTAATCCGGCGCATGTAAGGTATCTTGCCTTTACCAGGAAAGAACTCCCTGCGCATGGCGGGAACAACTGCATCAATTATTTCAGAAGATTGATCTCCTAGTCGTCCTGTTGGCTCTCCCTTCGAATCGAGTTCTGGTCCCAGGTCAACTTGCGGAACCTTTTCCAGTAAGGCCTTAAGGCCCAGGGAATTTACCATCATGTTGCCATCTGCATCGATCAGTACAGGTCGATTGGGTACCAGTTGATCCAGGTCGTAGCGGTCAAACTCCTTAAAAAAATAATAATCTGCATCGCCAGGAGCAGAGCGCATCAGATAGTACAACCAGGGATTGTCCCCGGGCGGCGTCTTAAGATCTTTTTGAACCTGGACCTCCAGTTGTCCTAACATTATTCTCAAGCTCTCGCGCATATCAACGTTCAGTCTTGGTCCTTCTATCATATGCGTGGCGGCAATCTCTGGGGCCATTTCCGGTGCAGTCCGATAACCAGCATATTGTTGAGGATGGGCGTGTGTATCAATGATGCCCGGCATGACTGTTTTGCCGTCAAGGTCTATGCGTTCGGTTTGAGATCCAGCCAACCTTAAGATGGACTCATCAGAGCCTACAGCCAGGATCTTATCATTTCGGATTGCGATTGCTTGAGCCACGGTAAAATCACCTTCGTCCGAGTCTACGGTCAGAACATCACCGTTAAATAAAATCATGTCTGCTGTCTCGGCGGTATTTTGTTGTGCAAGTCCCGACACGCTGAACAAAATAAAACCAGAACCTAAAATAAATTTCCTGAAGATTGTTGCTCTCATTTTCTTACACTCCCCATTGTAGTGTTCTGGTGATCTGGCATAAAAAAAACAGATTCAGTCTGATTGATGCCTAAAAAACTGATTATATTAATTGTAGTGTATTCGTGGCTAAGCATTCTAAATAACAGTCTGTGCAGTAGATTAATTTACAAGTGTAAGTAAACTAAGGAACCTCAGATTAAGTCTCAATACTTTTTAAATTGTCATTCTGGCGAAGGCCAGAATCCAATTAAAACAATCGCTTACTTGATACTGATTTTTTACAAATGAAGGTCAAGATACTTAATTAGAGGTTCCCTAATGTTAATTACCTTGATATTTGTTTGTACCGTTGATAATACTTTCGGCCCAGTTGGTCCAAAACTCCCCAGGGTTTGAAGAATAATCATCATCATAATTACCAGGTGCTGTAATACCAGGTAACTCGGGTATCCAGTCTCGTGCCAGGATCTCATCAGGGTCACCATAACGGGAGGCCAGTGCACGTACCTCTTGATTCCGACTGGCCAAAATTTGTCCATGCTCAATTAACGTATCCCAATTCCCAGTATCACGCAGACGGATTTGATAGGTAGGTAAAAGTGTGTGGTTGTGCATGGCATGGCCGATAGGCAGCGCGTGTTCTTTACCAAAGGCAAATGATTTAGGTGAACGTTGTGCTTTTTCCTTGTTTAGTTCGGGACCATTTTTTACCTCAGATCCAAATGACCAATGAATAACGCCACCCGCATTTCTCTCTGACATATTGTTGCCTACCAATACTTCTCCCGGATGTTTAAAATATTTGGGGTTGGTTGCAGTCCCCGCTTCAAATAACCACCAGAAACCCGGACTCTTTTGGTATGGCCAGGTAAGGTCATTTATCTTGGGATAATTCAGCCACAGCCTAAACCCATCACCGTAGAAACCACCACCTTTAATATCTCGTACATAACCATCTCTGAGATGAATTTCCATCCTTGGGTGGTTTGAGGCATGACTATTACTGGAGGCTATAATGCCGTTGGCTGTGGTGACCTGAACTGGGGTGAGCCATGCATTACTTCGTGCCGGATAATTTATATACGATGATGGAAATATCCCTGAGGATTGAGACGGGATCATGAACATATGTCCCTGAGCATAGGCGCCTTTACTCCAGGTTAATGCATCTTCAGGCGTCAACTCAAAATAAAATGCAGTGCCTTCAGGATCAGATACTTCAACGCGATCACTGTAGGCCGTGGGTTCCATTAGTTTACTTTCAATGAGTCGCCAGACATCTGAAGGGTAGGCCGGTACCTTGCTCATAATGTCAAAGTTATTCAGGTAGGTATAATTACCGTATAACTTTGTCCCATGATGAAGAAGATCCTGTCTGGCAATTGCCCTACCGCTATCTCGCCAGAACATCTTATTTACTTCAGGATGTTCATCTAGATACTTAATGACAGCGGTATCAACTATGTGACTATAATTTCTGGCCAACTCTTCAAGTTGTCTATCCGGGTATTCAAATTCTGGCCAGGTAGCATCTGCCAGAACCGGGTCTTGTTCACGTGTCCATTGTACTGCCCCATCCCAGTCTGGGATCTTACCCGTGATATTGAGGAAGTTTAATTCCTGTTGTCCATCACCAGCCTTAAAGATATTTTTTATCGCATCGATTTTTTGAACTGCCTCAATGGAAATTCCTGCGAGTTCATTTTCATAGAGAATTCTTGCTTCAATATTTCTAGTGGAATATGCCCTGATTATCGCTTCTTGCACCAGGGGATTCGCTGTGTGTGGGACGGGGATCAGAACAATGTCCCCGGGGTTTGCCAGACCAAGAGGGCTACGGCCACCTTTTTGTATGACGGCATATTTTGCCTGAGGTATTACCTGTTCAACTGATTCGGGTAAGTTTAAATAACCTGGGAATTTTGCAGTGGGATAGGGTGCATTTGTGCCTGGACCAATCAAACCCATTTCCTTTCGTAATTTGTCGATATCAGTTGGGTTCCATGGCGCATAGACCTTGTTTCGATCTTCTGCTGACATTTGTAGTTGTTCAGGACTTAAATGTTGATGGGCAAAACTGTATTGAGACAGGATCAGTAGAGATATAACTGAAATGATGAAACCTTTTGACATGAAGTTGTGTTGCATAGAGCACCTATATTATGAAGCCCCGTTTAGGATAGCATTATAATAATCGTAATGTTACTGGTGTCTTCATTGGAAAATATTTATTAATATCATATGTAGTGTGTAGATCTAAGTTGCTCTAAATTAACATACAATATCTCCATGAATTGTTTGAAAAACTAACCAGAGCCATTCCGTTCGTCATTCCCGCGCATGCGGGAATCCAGTCAAATTCTGAATGAAGTATCTAATTTTATATCTAATGGATGCCGGGTATTATTCTCTATAACGGTTCAATTATTATAATTAAGTGGTGATCTGGGATTTCTCTTTTTTTTCTATATTTAGGTTATCATTGAGGTCAGCAGGTGCATTTTAAATTAATACACACAGGATAAAAAATGAAAAAAATATTACTTTTGGGATCTGGCGAATTGGGCAAGGAATTCGTGATCAGTTTAAAGCGATTGGGTTGTTATGTTGTTGCATGTGATAGCTATGCAGATGCACCTGCCATGCAGGTGGCGGATGAATTTTGCGTATTTAGTATGTTGGATGAAGTACCACTCAGGGACGCGATTCAAAAACATCAACCAGATTTAATCGTTCCCGAAATTGAAGCAATAAGAACAGAAGTCTTACTAGAGGTTGAAAAAGAAGGTTTTGAAGTCATACCCAGTGCCAGAGCCACTAACCTCACCATGAACCGCGACCGCATCAGAGATCTTGCATCGGATATTGGTGTCCGCACTGCAAAATATAGTTACGCTGAGTCTGTCGAAGAATTACAGGCCAATGCAGAAGAGATTGGTTTTCCAGTGGTTATCAAACCCGTTATGAGTTCTTCTGGTAAAGGCCAGAGTGTTGCTAAAGATGCGACTGATATTCAAGTCAGTTGGGAGTATGCCTGTGCCGGGATGCGTGGTGATCGTAAAAAAGTAATTGTTGAAGAGTTCATTAACTTCGATTTTGAAATTACACTCCTCACTATAAGGCAACGAAATGGCGCAACACTATATTGTGATCCCATTGGTCATGTACAAGAAAGAGGGGATTATCAATATAGTTGGCAACCTCAAGCTATGAAGCCTGACAGTCTTAAGTCAGCGCAGGATATGGCAGATAAAGTCACCTCAGACTTAGGTGGTGTGGGACTGTTCGGAGTAGAGTTTTTCGTTACGAAAAACGAAGTCATCTTTAGCGAATTGAGTCCGAGACCCCATGACACAGGTATGGTGACATTGATTAGTCAAAACCTGAGTGAGTTTGATCTGCATGCCCGGGCTATTCTTGGCTTACCTATCCCATTGATAGAATCAATTGAGGGAGCAAGTGCAGTAGTACTGGCAACCAAAGATGGTGAAAACCCGACTTATTCTGGCGTCGAGGATGCATTGAGTGAGCCTGGCATTGATGTGCGAATTTTTGGGAAACCCACCACGCGTCCCTATCGACGTATGGCTGTGGCCCTGGCTAAAAATCAAAATGCGTTGGAAAGGGCGAGGCAAGCTGCTGCAAAGATAACTGTTTTATGATGGATCAGAAAGGATGAGTACAATACTCACACCTCGACTCTAGATTTTAATTGGGCATTACAGAGTGTAGTACTCGTAGAAAAATCTCGGGATCAAGAAAGCCATTGCCCCAGATTTTATCTAATTCTGCATTGGGATTTAATGCAATGATTTCCTCAATTATCTTCCCCTGAGCCATCAGTTCCTGCATATTATTTTTGACCGCTATCAACATATAGATGCCATCACTTACTTGAATTGAATCGATGGTGGTATTTGCGAATTGGTCATCATCCTGAGCAATTACAATGTTTATATTGATAAAAGTTAATACAGATAATAAATATAATATTTTTTGGGTTTGATTCATTTTAACTATCCTTATGTTTATAGATTTAACCACCGTCACCGGGGTCTATCATTCCTATTTGCCCACCCCAATGACCGCCGTACCAGGCCCTGCCTTCGGGGTCTACGCCCATGAATCGAACACTGGTATTGCGAGTGGGCACAGAAAATTCAATGAACTCGCCTGTCTTTGGATCAAATCGGGTAATGTTGTTTCCACCCGTATCCGCATACCAGATATGGCCACGTTTTTTATCCACGGTGATGCCATAGGGTGTTGCATACTCAGTAGGAGGTTGATGGAGTGTAATCTCGCCGGTGTTTGGATCCAGCATGCCCAACTTGTGTCCGTAGTAATCGGCATACCAGATATTGTCGTCAGCATCGACACCAATTCCTCTAGAACTTAGCATTTCTGGGGTATGAAAGCTCTTCGTCTCGCCAGTGTCGGGATCTATCCGGAAGATGACACCTAAATTAAATTGGGTGACCCAGGGAAATCCCTTTGAATCCACGGCCAGGGCATAACTATTAATTGCATTGGCCCCTCTACCATATTTTTGAGCATAAGAGCCTTCCGGGACTGATGCTGGTCGCGGGTTTGGGTAGGCACGAAATTTCTTCGTCTTGGTGTTAAGACTCCAGGTATCATTTCTGGCAACGATCCAAAGGATGTCTTCTCTTGTAGGGTCCTTCACAACGACTCGCGCGCCCTGGGGTTTCTCAGGCCAGGAATAGATCTCCAGATTCCCATCGGTATCGGCCGCGATCAACTTTTCATCCACGCCGCCTTCCGTTGCCATGGCAACGATGAATCTACCGTCTTTCATTACCGTACCCGTATGGGCATGGGACTCTGGAACGGGGATAGGGTACTCGGCAAATGTTTCTGTTATTGGATCGAAGCGGCCAATCTTGTTGGATGGCACATCGATCTCAGAAAACCAGACCATACCGCTGTTATCATCTACAGTAACACTATGTGCCATGGCTTCATCCGTAGGGATCTTCCATTCGATGATGGTCGCCTTTAACGCCTTATCTGTCAGTGTTGAAAACTTTACCTTTGAGTAATCGAGTTCCGTTTTCATGGGACCCAGTAGACCCTCATGACCAAAGAGGGTATCTACTCCTGGGAGCATTTTTGCCACCAGCGCATCATCGAACTGACTGGTGCCGGATCGTCGCAAAGTCATCCCTGGTAAAAATGCCTCCCAGCCAGCGGCGGGCATGCCCGCCATTTGCAAGGCCGTTTCCAGGCCATGGCAATTTGAACAGCGATCATAGACCTGAATAATATCGCTTGTTTCAGGGATGAGGAAGCGCATCTCTGCACTGACCAGTCGGCTGACATCCATATGAGATGTTAGGGTAAAATTTATTTCATCATTTTGACTGGTATCGACTTCTTTATTTACTAATGCATAACCTTTTCCATCCACAGTCACGTTGTACAAGGCCGGGTCTAGTCCCTCGATCCGATAATGCCCAGCGCTATTTGTGTATTTGGAGACAGTCTTGCTCCCCAGGTTTGCTTTTACCGTCGCCCCGCGGACAGGCTTTCCTCCATTATCAGTCACTACACCACGAATGAATGCATCGCCGGCAGCCAGTACCAGACTCGTCGAGGTTAATAGTGATAATGTCAGAACCACTCCCGTTACAACGATATAATTTAGAATTCGCATATTCGTTTTCATTAGATTACCCCTTTTGTTATTTCCATCCACTTCTGCACTAAATCTATATTTATATTATGCACAAAATATTTCTTTATTTTGCCAGCTTTTCATTAATCCAACGAACTATCATTCCTTCTAATTCCGGTTTGGTTTTCATCATCGCTGATCCCCTTCCAGCATCTTCATATACCAACAACTCGGTCTCTTTATTATTTGACAATTGGTAAGCCTCGCGAGTAGCGTCTATCAGGCTTCTGCCATCTGCTCTGATATCACGTGTGCTAGCAACCAGAAATAATGGAATATCTATCTCGGCCAGATATTTTTTGGTGTCATCATTACCCCCATAAAAAGAAAGGCCAACAATTGTTTTTATACGGTCATCGCCATAAGCGGCGCCGACAGTTGGTCCACCTCTGGACGTTGCAGTAACCAGGGCGATGCGATTTGAATCTACACCACTCTGCGAGGTGATAAATTTTATTGCGGCTTTAATATCTTTTTGTATTGTATCTATATCAAAGGCATAAGGTCTTTCATTTGGTACACTTTTCATATAACCACGTTGGTCAAATATCAGTGACGCCAATCCTGTTTTTGTTGCTTCACGTGCCAGGTGATACCAGGTGGTGGCATCATGATTTGCACCGTGGACATATACAACACCGCCAACCGGTCCTGCATTCTTATCAAGACCATCTGGCATATAAAGGGTGCCCCGAAGTAGTTTTCCGTCTTCAGTTTTAAAAGATATTGCTGATTGGTAGCCAATACCTACAAGGTTTTCCTTGAGCCAGTCTGTCGTCCTCTTGATAGGCTGGCCTGGACGGTTAAATATCGATGCGCCACGATCCATGACAAACATCAGACGACTTCCCTTATCTTCCGATAGAAAAAAAGGTTCAGCGGCCATCTCCTGTTTTTGTTTGGGATCGTCTTCACTGGCTAATGCCAGAATAGGTAAATCTTTTCGGAATTTAATGCTCTCACGTCCCTTGTCACTTAACCAACCTGTACTCAAGATCAATGCCTTAATTTGAGATAGATTAATTGCGGCTTCACGTGCAACGTAATCAACCATGTCGCTGGCACCAAAAACAGCTATGCGGTTACCATCCACTTCCTTTTGAGAAGATAGATGTTTAACAGCGGCACGGATATCCAACTGCATAGCATCGCGTTCTTCTTGTGTAAATGATTGGTAATCTTTATCACCATAACTGGCATCCGTGCCACGTATATCAACGGCCAAAGCTGCCATGCCAATATCCGCAACACCCAGTGAGATTTCATCGCTGATACTCCTCGGGACCCAACCCGGTTCGCTTAATATTACCAGTCCAGGGATAGGCGTGGCTCTGATGTCTGGTGGCAGGTAATAGGTTGCATGAATAGTCCAGCCGTCTTCGGTTTTGAAACTAAGATCTTTGATCAGTGTTTTTGACTCTGCGGGGATTTGTGCGTTTGTGGTCGTAATCGACACAATGAACAGTGTCGCAATGAGAATGTAAAATCGCTCTGCCCATTTCTTTTCTGTATATAGCTTCATGGTTTTATTCTGAATAAGTAATTGAGTGTCATGTGGATAGATTGCGCTTTATTTTGCATATACATTATCTATTACTCCTAATCTCTAAATTGTATGCGCATGATTTTATTGGTGCGATACGAAGGTACCCACACTTCAATTTGATCCTTGTAATTATCTACTGCGATGAATCTTGACTCTGTCCCCAGGGTAGGTAACCGAAATTCTGTCCACTGATCAGTCTTGGGATTATATCTTGCGACCGTGTCTGCATTCATCATGTTCATCCATACCATTCCATTTTTATCGATGGTGGTATCATAAATTCCAGGAAATGCTTTTTGATTTGGATAATCAATATAGGTGACCTCATGGGTGCGATTGTCTATGCGTGCCAGGTTGTTCCCCCAATAATCAGCGACCCAAACATAATTTCCATTTTTTTCTGCTCCCAGTCGACGTGGCCCTTGCGCCCACGGTGTTGCGGAATTCCAGTCCGAGCCTATGGAGTTAAATAACTCTTTATCGTCTTCTGTCATCAGATGGTCCCACTTGTCTACAGGTGCCAGACTTAACTCCGAGACCTCGCCAGTGCGGCCATTGCCTATGCCCAATTTGCTGATTGCCATCTGCGCCCACCAACCATTCCCCAGGGAATCCACTGCAACGCCATAGGTTCTACCTTCATAGGTGGGTATTTTTGATTTGAAATTAGTAAATTTTTTCGTTTCAGGATTAAAACTGACAGCGCCCTGGCGAGAAGATGCCCAAATGATTCCGTCGTTGTCTACATCCAATGTCCCACCCACTGCGCCAACACCCTCTGGCGGCTTGTAATAAGATGCAATGTCTGTTTTCGGATCGATTTCCACAAATGCACCATCGGCATTGAGCCAGGCATGGCCTTTTTGATCTATAACCAGTCCATGACTAGCTGCTGCATTACCGTTTCTGCCCGGTACCTTATAATTTTTTACCTCACCGGTGCGTGGATCCAATCTTGCAATGGTGCGTAGTGTATCCACCTGAGAATCGGCAACCCAGACATAACCGTAGGGATCCGGCTCTACATCATGGGGTCCTCGGGACTGGTACACAGATGGGACACCTTCTGTCCAATCACTGCCAGTGAAGCTAACGTATTCTCCATTTAATCCCGAGGTGTAATCATATTCTGTTATAACAACCCGGGCGGCCTCGCCTCGGGGGCGTGGAAATGGCTTCAATTCCATTGGCATCGCCTCGGGTCCACGTATTTTTGCCAAGTAGGTCGCCAACTCTTCCCGGTATTGCCGGATTAATTGCATTACGTTACTGTCCGCGTGCGGTGGTTGCCCAAAAATAGTCAGCGTCTCCATAGTAGTGACAATCTTTCGCCAACCGTCCTGGTTAAATCGATTCTGTAAAACAAAGTTTGGGATATGACAACCAGAACAGTTATTACGAAAAATTAACTTCATGCGATGGTTTTCTTTTGTATCTTCCGGTAAGTTCGCTATCCATTCACTGCCGGTCAATTGCCGTCCTATGTCTTGAAATTCTCCAAGGGCAAAGTTTTGCCGTAATTGTCCTGATGTAGTCAATTGCAATGCTGCCTCCGCTCTTGAAAATCCCGCTGCCTGGGCCCAGACTTTATAATTACCGGCTTCCAGTGGTGGAAACATATAGTCGCCATTGTCATCAGTGAACACCGAGGTAGCGTAGGTATTGTTTGTTTCCCTCGCAGTAACTACGATTCCATACAGACCTTCCCCCGACGCGGAAGTAATGTTGCCCTGCAATTCACCAGCTGTTGCCATGCTAATAGGTGAACCTGGTAGCAACGCTAGCGTAAATAAAAATACACTTAACAGTTTTAATATTGAATGACTCATTATAATTTCTCCTTCGCAAGATTATCTACAGGCACTATCTTGTCCGGCCCACCACCAACATCTTCGCCCGGATGGATAAAATCACTTAACTTAAAAATCTTCAGATACAAAACAATTTGATCCATGTCGGTCTCCGTCAAGCCATAGCGAAAACCCGGCATCCGTGTGGTGCCATCACGAATCGCTGAGCGCGCTCTATTTTCCGTGTTGGCGTCCATAATAAAGCCCTCTAATTTTGGGCCATAAGTGGGTAATTCTGGGAGGTGTAGTTGTGAAGGAGCGGGCATATGGCAGACTGAACAACGTTGTAAAAATAATTTCTTGCCTGCCAACTCACTTTCGGAAAGTTGTTGTGCTGCAGCGAACTGTAGTAGCACTAAGGACAACGCTATTATCGACATCAGTTGTGCCAATAGTGGATGATATCTTTGCCGCCCGGTATATTGCTTACTCATAAACACTTTCCCCCCTCAGATTGAGTCGCATATATTTAGAGTTATAATGACAACATAAATCCCATACGCTAAATGGTATTAAGTTGTTATATACAGGTAATACAAATACTCTGTCTGACTACGTTTGTAAAGCCAAAATGGGATACAGACATGGTTTAGTGACAAGTCTGTTACAAAGAAATTGATTAGCTCAGTATTGATTGATTTCTTTGTGAAAAATTGAAAAATAATTTGGGCGACTATGTAAGCAAATGTACATGAAAGGGATTCATTAATACTAATAATAAAAAAGACAATTTTTATCTTTTTTACAGCCATCCTGCTGATGCTTAGCGGTTGTTCCAGAGAAGAATCATTCTCCCAAATAGAGATGACCAACAGGCAAGAGTCCCAGCGTGAAAATACAGCCAACGTTGATCAGATCGCTGTTGCTGATTCTCGGCGACCTTTCGAAGATGTGGCACGTGATGCTGGTCGTAAACCTGTCCAGGTATTGAAATATTTTGGGATAACACCCGGTCAACGTGTAGTGGATTTCACCTCCGGTATTGGGTATTTTACCCGTATCATTTCAGTGATAGTCGGTAGTGAGGGATCTGTCGTCCCACATAACAGTGGTCCCCGTATGAACAG
>CAUZRI010000013.1:0-13700 GCA_963582285.1 Gammaproteobacteria bacterium
CTTGTCATCAATCATTACTTGATAATTTCCTGGACGACCCATACTTTTCATTGAATCCCCCAAAGAGCACAGGTAAAGACGCATTTAATCAACAATGGCTGGAACAAAAGCTGGAACTTGTGAATATGAATATAGCTAATGCTGATGTACAGAGAACTTTACTGGAGCTAAGCGCAGTTTCTATTAGTGATGCCATTAAACTTCATGGAAGGGAGGCAAAGGAACTATTACTCTGCGGCGGGGGTATTCATAACCCACTATTCGTCAACCGAGTAGAAACCCTGATGCCTGATTTGGACATTGTTTCCACTGAAAAGTATGGGATACATCCCGATGCGGTTGAAGCGGTTGCCTTTGCCTGGCTTGCCAAGTGTCGTTTGGATAATTTTCCTGGCAATATACCCAGTGTCACCGGGGCCGAAAAATCAGTGGTTCTTGGGGCGATCTACTAGGGCTGATAGGATCGGTCACTCGCTAGCGTTCCGCCCGTCTTTAATGTTATGGAAGATTCAGTCGTGCCCACCCGTATCTCAAGACACGGGTGGGCAGACAAGAAACAATGACAAATAGCTTATTCTCTAAAAGGAGTGTGACAACTGCCGCAATCGATTTCTCCAATTTTCGCCTTACCAGCGTCAAGTCCAACTGTCCCGGCTGTTGTGGCTATATTTGCGGCGACAGCACTCAGGGTATTGGCCGCAGACACAAATTCATCCCAGTTCGTCCAAATTTCAGGTTTGGCACGGGATTCAGCCACCATGGCATTTTTCTCAAATGTAGTGGGAAGCATAGCAAACATCGCTGCCAATGCATTAGCTGCCCTTACAAATTCGCGTCGATTATCAGGAATTTTGCCAGAGGCCATGTTACGCAGAATATTTCTTTGTGCGCCTATCAAGTGCATGATGCCATCACGCGCAACATAGGCCGCCATTTCGTCTGACATGTCAGGTTCATGAGCAAAGGTGAGACTTGCCCCAAAGGCAGAGAACAACGCTGCTATTACAATCACTTTAATATTTTTCATAATTCCCCCAATTGTTTATCTAAATTAAATATAACGTGAGTGAGTAGATTCAAAAAAATTAGCCCTACCCTCGATGTTTTATAAGTTGGTAAATAATATTCTTAATTTGTACCCGCAACAACCAAAATGTCAGATTAAGAACACTATATGACCATAGTTAGCCCATTTTCAGGAACAAGTATGGGATAGATTGAACTCCAGAATTTGATTTAAAATTATTTTCTGTACGGTCCGTGGCAACTACCACAGTCAAATTCTCTCACTCTTTGTAAAACTGACTCTGCACCATTAATCTCTGCCAGTGCTGCGATCTCTGCGGCGAGCTTACTTTGGGTCTCTGCCACTGAGACAAAATCATCCCAATTCGTCCAAATGTCTGCTTCAGCCCGAGATTCGTCAACCATAAGATTTTTCTCAAAGGCAACAGGTATCATTGACAACAAGGCAGACACTGCCTTAGCAGACCTGACAAATTCACCCTGATCAACAGGGCTCTGACCAGTTAGCATTCGAATAAGGATATATCTTTGTGAATTTAACAGATGCATTAGACCGTCACGCGTTATATATGCCGCCCTTTCATCTGACATATTAGGTTGATGTGCCGTTGCTAAATTTACCCATAACACTGATAACAATGCAGTAATAACGATTATTTTAAAACGTTTCATAATACCCCCAATATTATGTTTTTTGGCGTTACGGTAATTGACTGACGACTATCAATCTTTTTAGTAAGAACTTTATAAGTTCTAAATAATATGTAGAAAATGCATTGACGACAACCTAAAAAGAAAAGAAATTCTTCAACAATTTCTTATTTTAATTTTTTATTGCACCAGGAAAATTGAGAAGCGGAGATTACCAATCAAGTTGAAAAAGAGGAGCCACAACCGCAGGTTGTCTTCGCATTGGGATTTTTTATAACAAATTGGGCGCCTTCAATACCTTCAGAATAGTCAATTTCTGACCCTGTCAGGTATTGTATGCTCATGGGGTCGACTAACAGTCTCACACCTCCACGCTCGATAACTGTATCATCATCACTGGATGATTCATCAAATGAAAAACCATATTGAAACCCTGAACATCCACCGCCACTAATAAAGACACGTAACATCAAATTTTCATTACCTTCATCTACAATTAACTCTTTCACCTTGTTAACTGCTGAATCCGTAAAATTAAGGGCCTCAGGAATTTGATCGGGTATTTGTGTTGCAATCTGATCCATTTTAATACTTTTCACTCCAATAAAAAGTTACTTAAGAACAAGTATAACAAAAAACCTACTGATTTACTCAAGTATTTTGTTCAGGAATTTCAAATCCATCTGCCAGATTAGATTCAATATTACTTTCTTCAGACTGGACAGCATGTACCAGTTTACCATTAACCTCTGCGCCAATGGCCATTTCAATAAGATTATAATAAACATTACCCGTTACCTGGGCCTTCGCATGTAACTCAATATGAACACCACTTCGAACATCACCCTTGACCTGACCGTTAAGAACTATGTAAGGAACATTTACTTCACCTTCTATCCTTCCGTGTTCACTTAATTGCAACATAGATGAACCATCATTGTCAGCAAGGACGTTACCTTTAATGACACCCTCGATGTGGAGTCCACCGGTAAATTTAATATCACCATGTACAATACTGTGTTGTCCAACAAGAGTATCAATCCGACTTGTTTTACGTTTTCGTTTATTTCCAAACAATGGTAATAACTCCCCTATCTTAATTTAACGGCCAATCATATATTTTACTAATGGGTTGTTCCCTGGCATTTCCCACAAACACCTTAACTAGAATTCGATGCACCAGATACTCTGCAGGCAATTCAAATTCGTATTCAACCCGTCTGAAACTTTTTAATTCAAATTTGAGATCGGCATTCTCGTCTAATAATATAGTATTTATATCTAAATTATGTTTGTTTTTATTTTGTATTCCATCAATTTGAATATCCAGAGACCCTTCTAACAATTTATCGCTCAGAGTAACGTTAGTCAAAACCAATTTTATTACATATTGATTAAGTTTAGTGAGAGGTTCTACATAAATTCCGTGTATATTCAAACCCGAAGCGCCGCGAGTAGCATCCATTACACCTTGATAAAATTCTAACTCTCGTTTTTGCTGGTAGATCTCATCTTGTAAGGACTTTAACTCATTTTGCATATGAATGGCAGTTTCCTTATCCAGTTGTGTTGTCTGTTGTAGCATAGCTACTTGACCTTCTAACTGGCTATTTTCATCACGATATTCCTGATTGGAATCAAGCAAATCTTTAGTTGTAATATTTTCACTAAGCTGATGATAGATTACCTTCCAATGATTAGTATCCAAAAGTAACCAGGTAAAGATAGATATCACCATACTCAATGCAATTATTGCTACGGCCATTTGCCATGGACGATGACTTTTTATAATAAATTTAGGCATTGTGTCTTACTTTTTTCCAGCACCTCAGGAGACTTAGGGGAAACAGGCTGGATGTAATAATCCGGATGTCTCTTCTATATTAAACATAATATTCATATTCTGAATGGCCTGTCCTGCTGCACCTTTAACAAGATTGTCCTCTACCGCAAGTATTACAGCTGTATTTCCATTCTGTGGTCGATGACAGGCTAAACGACATGTGTTTGTTCCTCGAACAGAATTTGTATTGGGGTGAGCGTCTGGTTCCATAACGTCCACGAAGGGTTCATCTTTGTATCGGTCATGATAGATTTGATATAAATCAACATCAGTATTTTTCAATCTTGCATAAAGCGTGGCATGGATTCCTCTGATCATAGGCACCAGATGAGGGACAAAAATCATATCAAGTTTCTCTTTGCAAATTGATTGTAGTCCCTGTTTAATCTCTGGTAGGTGTCGATGTCCATTTGCAGCATAAGCTGAAAATGAATCTGATGATTCTGAAAAAAGAAGCGAACTTGATAACTTTTTTCCTGCACCACTTACACCAGATTTAGCATCCGCAATTAATGAATCTGTCTCAACTAAATTATTTTCAATTAGAGGTAAAAATCCAAGCTGAATAGCTGTGGGATAACACCCTGGGTTGGCGATCAACGTTGCTCGGGAAATTTTATCCCGGTTAACTTCAGGTAGTCCGTAGACTGCTTCATTTATTAGCTCAGGACAAGAATGTTTTTGACCGTACCATTTCTCCCACTCATCAACATTTTTTAGGCGAAAATCAGCTGAAAGATCGATAATCTTATTCCCATTTTTCAATAAAAAAGGAACATGTTCCATTGCAGTACCATTTGGTGTTGCAAAAAATATGACATCACATTCAGACAGTGCTTCGTCATCCGGTTGTGAAAAACATATATCTATTGCGCCACGTAGCGAGGGAAATAGTTTGGTTACTGGCCTCCCTGCTTCTGATCTGGATGTCACTATCTGTAATTTTGCGTCAGGATGCATTGATATGAGTCGCATTAACTCGACCCCTGTATATCCAGTGGCTCCTACGATGCCTGTTGTAATCATAAAATCTTGTTCTCCTTAAATCATATGATACGAGTTGGTGTTACGAAGGAAAAGAATTAATCTAATATCAATACTTTCAAAGCGTTATAAACCGGTTGCTGACGTAATGTATCAACAGGCGGGTTTGAATGAATTGTTTAAATATTCATTTCTACCCTGCATTCCTGGAATGAAGAAATATCTTGTCAGGCAAATTTTTTAATCGATAATCATATGATTATTATACATATTTTATGGATATTTGGCCCTTTTATTATCACCCGTTACAATAACATTATGTCCATAAAACAAATATATAGAGGCATTGTTAATTGAATACAGTGCAAATCATCGCCCTCGTTACAGCCATAGCCTGGGCAAGCGGTATAAATCTCTACGCAACAATATTTATTTTAGGGGTAGTTGGGCATTACGATTATGTAAACTTACCTAGTCAATTAGATTTATTATCTGATCCAATAATCATCGGTGTGTCAGGATTTATGTACTTTACCGAATTTGTGGTGGATAAAATTCCTGGGCTAGATAGTCTTTGGGACGCAGTACATACATTTATACGTATACCTGCTGGGGCAATTTTATCAATGACTGCAGTTGCTGGTATGGACCCGGTGATAGAAATGACAGCGTTTCTTCTCGGTGGAACCATGGCTGCCAGTACACATACCACAAAATCAGCTAGCCGAATCTTAATGCAATCATCACCTGAACCCGTATCAAACTGGACTGCGTCTGTCAGTGAAGACCTCCTTGTGGTTGCAGGAATTTGGGCAGCATTAAGTCACCCATGGATATTTCTCACTGCAATTTTATTATTCATTTGCATGTTAGTCTGGTTATTACCTGGATTAATCCGAATTCTCAAAAAAAGTTTACAATCTGCCAAAGTAATGCTATCAAGATTAAATAATTCATTAACCGACGATTCTGAAATAATTTAACTTATGTGTGATCTACCTAGTCTTAGGGGCAATATTTCTTGCTCTGGATAAAAGCATTTCATCTTATTTTTATGGTTATCTGGTTCGCCGGATTATTTTACTTACCCAGGCTGTTCGTATATCACGCTATGAGCGAGGACAGTATCAGTATTGATAGATTCAAACTGATGGAAAGAAAGTTATTTTATGGAATAGCTACGCCAGGCTGCATTCTGACTCTGTTGTTCGGATTCTGGTTACTAAAAACAGTGGGATGGGATGCGTATTCAGGAAGTTATTGGTTAAGTATAAAACTTTTCTTTATTTTATTACTTATTGGTTACCATGTTTACTGCGGAAAGCTAATGGTCAATTTCAAACATGACAGAAACAGACATTCTCACATATGGTATCGATGGTTTAATGAAGTGCCAGTGGTATTTTTAATCGTAATTATAATTATGGCTGTTGTAAAACCTTTGTAGCTAAATCTCCATCATTTCAAAATCTTCTTTACGTGCACCACAATCTGGACATGTCCAATTCATCGGAACATCATCCCATTTTGTTCCAGGGGCAATATTCTCTTCTGGCAATCCTATTGATTCGTCATATATGAATCCGCATATGACACACATATATTTTTTCAACCTACTACCTCCATACTTGTTTAATAATTACATAAAAATATTAATCGTTTCAAATAAACCTCATGATATTAGCCGAAACATCCAATCCAATGGTATTGATATTCTCCGCAAATGATCCCAGTGATAATATGTGTTATTCGGTTAAAATTGATCCTGATATTGCTATAGCTGGTATTACCTCAGATAATTGTTACTCTTGTTTAAGGCAGGCGTAGAGTTAATGGCTGTTATCAGCAGTGTATATATGGCAAAAAACCCTGATCGTATAATAAAAAAATTTAAAATATTGATGAATAATTATGAGTCTATTTGAACTAGCACAAAAACGAATTCCTGGTGGAGTAAATTCACCAGTACGGGCATTCAAGTCCGTAGGTGGTGAACCCGTGTTTTTTTCACGAGGTCAAGGTGCATACTTGCTTGATACTGACAACAAACAATACATTGATTATGTGGGGTCATGGGGTCCTATGATATTGGGACATGCCCACCCTGCAGTAATAGACAAGGTTATTGCAGCAGTCAAAAATGGCCTGAGCTTTGGCGCACCGACAGAGATTGAAATCCAAATGGCAGAAAAAATTTGCCAACTTGTTCCAACCATAGAAAAGGTACGAATGGTTAATTCAGGGACTGAAGCCGCCATGAGCGCAATCCGACTGGCAAGAGGATATACCGGTCGTAATAAAATAATCAAGTTCGAAGGCTGTTATCATGGCCATGCAGATTCGCTCCTGGTCAAAGCAGGTTCTGGTGCCTTAACCATGGGTATCCCAACTTCGCCAGGTGTGCCGGAGGACCTCGCCAAACATACGATTACCCTGTCATATAATAATATCGAACAAGTTCTATCGTGTTGTTCAGAAATCGGCAATGAAGTTGCCTGCATTATAGTTGAGCCCGTTGCTGGAAACATGAATTGTGTCCCTGCACAAGCTGAATTTCTGGAGTGCCTGCAATCAGTCTGTAGCGAATATGGAATGCTCCTGATTTTTGATGAGGTTATGAGCGGTTTTCGCGTTGCTCTGGGAGGCGCTCAATCCTTGTACAATATCTCTCCTGATCTAACCATACTGGGTAAAGTCATTGGAGGAGGAATGCCAGTAGGGGCCTTTGGTGGAAAAGCAGAGATAATGAATCATATTGCGCCGGATGGGCCGGTTTATCAGGCCGGAACATTATCTGGTAATCCCATCGCCATGACTGCCGGACTCGCTACATTGGAAGAAATCAGTACTCCTGGTTTTTTTCAGGCACTGACACAAAAAACGACGATTCTTACAGATGGTTTGCAAACAGTGGCAAATGAATTAAACATTCCCTTCACCACTCATTCGCTTGGTGGGATGTTTGGCTTATTTTTCTCTAAAGATGAATTCATTACACGTTTTGATCAAGTAATGGCATGCAATCTTGATCAGTTCAGACAATTCTTCCACGGAATGTTAGCGGAAGGTATCTACCTCGCACCATCGGCTTACGAAGCAGGGTTTGTCTCCATTGCTCACACAGAACATGATATTCAAGTGACTATAGATAGCGCTCGTAAGGTAATGAAGACACTTTCTTAAAATGGTTATACTAAAAATATAGCTAAACCGGTGTTACAAATGTTTGTTAAAAAAACTGGATGGAACCAGAAACCGTAACAATGACCTTGCTGGTACCCGCCTCAACTGCTGGGGCCATCTCCATAGCATCACTCATCATTGCCCTGGACATCATCGCTTCCTGGTACATTACAGGTCCTGATTGTCCGGTATTAACATGCAAGTCGACGATTCGGTAATTTTTTTCATCCATATGTCCTTTCACAATCTCGGCCCTTTGTTTAAATGCATCCATAGCCTCACTGATTAATTCATTCTCTATCCTCGCCCTGGTCTGACGTGTAGGTGAAAAATTCATTTGCTTGACTTGCAACCTTTCCTGCAAATCGCCTACCAGATCCGTCAACTCGGTAATCTTTATACTTTTAAGATTTAATTTCTGCGTTGCACGCCAGCCAACAATCAGCCTGTTTTTATATATTGGATAGGTCTGGTAAGAACGTGTACTCACTTCTATGTCCTTATTGGATTTGGCAAGCTTTAATCCCCATTGCATGGTTTCATTAATTTCCGAAGCAATATCCTGTGGTTTATTCCCCTGCTTTTCAACTTGCATGGAAACCTCCAGTTGATCATTTTCTACATTCCTTTCTACCTGCGCATCTATATGGACCTGATTAAATAATGTTCCATCATCAGCAGCCAAGGTAATAGAAAAAGGAAGTAACAGATAAATTAAACATCGCTTTATATATAAAAACATTTATTCTTCTCCTCTTCGAAGACAAATCCTTATTGAATTTTCATCATTGTAGTTGACGATAACAGGCCTATAGTATTTCGACAAAATAACATCTCATACTGCAATACAATCTTTACTTACAGAATTCAGACATAAGTAGAATGAGATTAATTAACAATCTGCCAAAGATTGCCAATATCAAGTCCATATCTTCATGGTAAATTACTTGATAAATTAATAACATAAACTACAATGTTAATGATAATTTTTTATTTTAGATCTTATCAATCTGCACTCGGTTAACGATAAACTTTTATATCAGGGTTACCAGTAATATAAAAATTAATGATATACCACGCCCAATCAAACCAGATAACCTCATGATTTTTCCTGCAATTTTTACAATTATTCATTTAAACCGTAATGAATAAGCCAGTACCCGTCACTGCTATTGGAGCAGATCAACGCCTTTTTGTTCCTGAATCAGATCAACCAAACGAATTAGGCTCAGTCAGGGATACCATAAATAAGTCTGGAAAGGATTTACTGAATTTACAGGCAGCAGAGGGCTACTGGTTATTTGAGCTTGAGGCCGATGCAACCATCCCATCTGAATACGTCCTGCTACATGAATACTTTGGTTCTCGAGACAAAAACAGAGAGGCTCATATCCAATGTTATTTATTGAATCGTCAATTGGAGGATGGAAGTTGGCCGCTTTATGAACAGGGACCGGGTAATATAAGTGCCACTGTGAAGTCATACTTTGCATTGAAATTAATTGGTTACAACACGGAATCAGGACAAATGCTTCGCGCCAGGCAGTGGATACTCGGCCATGGTGGTGCAGAATCCGCCAATGTCTTCACGCGCATTACCCTCGCTTTTTTTGGGCAACTTCCATGGCGCACTGTACCGGCCATGCCAGCTGAGATAATTTTCTTGCCCGATTGGTGGATATTCTCGCTTGATAAGGTTTCATACTGGTCACGATGCGTGATAGTTCCACTATTGATTATTCTGGCCTATAAACCAGTACATAAACTGGAATCAGGAAAAGATATTCAGGAGCTATTTATTGTAAATCCTGATGAGTTGAAACATATTGATAAAATATCCAGAAAAAATATGGTCAAAAGTTTTTTCTACCTGTTTGATCGAGTTTTAAAATATGTACTGCAATTTATCCCTTTATCCATTCGAAACAAATCCCTGCAAAAATGTGAATATTGGACCCGACAACATATGCAGGGTGTAGGTGGTAATGGTGCTATTTTCCCGGCCATGGCCAATGCCGTTATGGCATTGAAATTAACAAATTGTAAGGATGATGATCCTGATCTTATGCGTGGATTAAATGCGATTGAGGATCTTGTTATTGAATCTGAAGATGCGACTTACGTACAACCATGCGTCTCCCCAATCTGGGACACCTGTCTGACACTCAGTGCCCTCGCCGAGGCTGGACTAGACAGTGAACATAAATCTATCTCACAGGCGATAGACTGGTTATTCCAAAAACAAATTTTCGTAAAGGGCGATTGGTCCAGACGTGTCCCTACGCTGGAAAGTGGTTGCTGGGCATTCCAATTTGAAAATGATTTTTACCCGGACATAGATGACACTAGTATGGTCATCATGTGTTTGCTCAGACATGATGCACATAAAAACCCGGAACATCTTAAACGAATTAATCAGGCCGCAAATTGGGTAATCGGTATGCAAAATTCTGATGGCGGTTGGGGTGCATTCGATATCAACAATCATTATGAGTATTTGAATAATATACCCTTCGCTGATCATGGAGCGTTGGTTGATCCTAGCACCGCTGATCTAACCGCCAGATGTATCGAAATGCTTACTATGCTTGGATACGACCGTTCCTTTTCACCCATAGCAAGAGGTCTTGAATTTCTCAAACATGACCAAAATGATTTTGGTGGTTGGTACGGTCGCTGGGGTGTTAATTATATTTATGGAACCTGGTCGGTACTGGCTGCGCTGGGTTTAATGTCTGAAGATCCCCATCAACCATATATGCGTAAGGCCGTGCATTGGTTAAAAAGTAATCAGAATGCAGATGGTGGCTGGGGTGAAGATTGCGGTTCCTACGATGATATAGCCCTCTGTGGGAGAGGAGAAAGTACACCATCACAAACCGCCTGGGCACTACTCGGTCTGATAGCGAGCGGGGAAATCGATTCAGTGGGTGTTAGTCGAGGTATAGAGTTTCTGCTTAAAACCTACCAATCAACTCCTGCATGGATAGAGAATTTATATACCGGCACAGGATTTCCCAGGGTATTTTACCTACGCTACCATGGCTATAGTCAGTATTTTCCATTATGGGCCTTGGGTATGTACCATGCGGCAAAGTCTGGCAGACCTTCACGGCAGCAGGCAATGCTCAATGAAGGGATATTAACTCCTACACCCTCGAGAAATTAACGTGATGGACTTCACACACTGATAAACAATGCCGAACCTAAAAATAAATCTGATATCTAATGGTTGAAATAGTGAGATTAAATACAGTGCTAGATAAAGTAACAAACGGGACAATTAAAAATTTTGACGGTGTAGATCGTGTTTATTATGACGGATACTGGATCCGTAATTATGATATCCCCGATACACTAAATCGTAAAAAACTGCTAATCGATCAGCTGACCCGGCGTGTGTTTCACCATACCGAACCCGGCATCAATACCCCGGGGGATCGGGTTGACGAAGTACGCAGTGCATACGAAGCTGAGCAAGATCGATATCAAAAACGGGTGCTCGCTGCCATGCTGGCCGGCGCACTGATGAATCGTGGCTCTGATATCCTCACACACATGGTGGAGCTGGAAGAAATCGGAGTGAGTGTCAGTGCTGAAAATGAATTGATAAAAGAATGTGGCACGTGTTTTATGGGTGCACTTGAATACGGGAAATTTATTCGATCAGATACAGGCATGGAAGGACTCGATGAGCTTTGGGGCGAACCATTCAAGGTATTTACCATGCCAATGGAACAGTATTATGCCTCTCGTTACATCAAGATTGCCCAAACCATGTCGGAAATTGATGCAATAACTGACAAATTAAGTTCTGTCTTTAGTCGAACCAATATGTTTGGACACCTGATGCCCATCATCATGGACCTTGGGAAAAGTGCTAAGTTTGCAACAGAAACATTGCGTAGTGATAGCCGTATAATCGAAATTTGGCCACGTTTTGTCGGGGCCTCCGACAGAATACTCGATACCAAGGTGAATTTTGATAAGGACAGCCCACGAAAACAATATGCCTTAGGTAAACGAGGAATGCAGTTAATCCGTGAAGGTGTTGAGCTTATAACAAGCCATTCCAATAGCAGGATGCCTATGCCTAAAAGCACCGTTGATTTTCTCGAGCGTAGTGATATTTTTAAGACGAAATACGGATTACAGCTTATGCAATAGTCCGATAATTTTCAGCGGCATAAATACTCACCAAATCTTTTTATTTCCCTTTAAATACCGGTTTACGCTTTTCAAAAAAGGCCAAAACGCCTTCCCGGTAATCTTCAGTAACGCCAGCTATTTTCTGCAGCTTGACCTCAAGTGCCAGTTGTTGTTCAAGTGTATTTGAAGTTGAAGCCTTCAATTCCTGTTTGATTATAGCCAGACCTCGGGTAGGTTGCTGGCTCAAGTAATGGGCCATTGATAACGCTTCATCCATTAGTTTTTCATCGTTATAACATTTCCAGATCATGCCCCACTCTTCGGCACGCTCTGCCGTCAACCTCTCGCCCAGCATGGTCATGGCCCTTGCACGAGGTAATCCTATCAACCTGGGCAGGCTCCAACTACTGGCGGAATCCAGCCCTAATCCAACTTTAGCAAAAGAGAAGATAAACTCAGCCGTACTGCTGGCGAGAACAATATCACATGCCAGCGCGATTCCCACGCCGGCCCCTGCAGCCAGGCCATTAACGGCACAAACTACGGGTAATTCAAGTGAGGTAATAATATTGATGAGTGGGTTGTAATTATTCTCTAATGACTCGCCCAGATCCGGTGGATTATCTGCATCAAACTTTCGCTCGTTCAGATCCTGGCCCGCGCAGAATGCCCGTCCCTTTCCACTCAAGAGCAGACAACGATGTACTCCAAAATCAATTTTTGTGGTCAATGCATCTCTAATCTCTGCATGCATTTCATTATTAAAACTGTTCAATTGATCCGGACGATTAAAATAAAGTACGGCTATATTTTTATCAGTTCTAAATTCAATCGTACGATATGACATAGCTGTTACCAAAATATATTCAGCCTGTTATGGTTGCCAACGTTGTGGGAGAGCCCTGTAAGGCTGTGCGTTGCATATAATGTTTGATCGCTCGGATTCCGCCAAGTTCTTCGCCTCCGCCCGCACGACCCGGCCCACCGTGCACCAGTCTGGCCATTGCGGTGCCATGTCCAGTGGATTCCTTTGCACAGGACTCATTGATTACCAACATCCGACCATGGTACGCCGCTGTACCTAAAATTAACTGTCTGGCTTCATGGTCATCCGCAGTAAATATAGAACCGGCTAAACTACCCTTACCCAGTCTTGCGATATCCATAGCATCATCAAGGCTGGAATACGGCATGACGGTACTTACCGGTCCAAATGCCTCTATGGAATGGGGGGCGTCTATATTAGTTGGTTTATCGCAATATAATAATGTAGTAGGGAAAAATGCCCCAATTTGCGTATCTCCTCCCAGAATTTCAAAATCATCCTTGCCACCATAAACCAGTTCACACTTACTAGCTAAGGCGTTGACGTTGTCCCAGACATCCTTTACCTGGTCCCTACCCACCAATGCCCCCATACGTACACCTTCTACTGCCGGATCACCGATTGTTGTCTTGCCTAAACGATTTTTTAATGCACTGATCACCGCTTCTGTTTTTGTCTGTGGCACCATGACACGTCTAATCGCAGTGCATTTTTGCCCTGCCTTCATGGTCATTTCTCGTACAATTTCCTTAATGAACAAATCAAATTCAGGCGAATCTTCCCCAACCGTTTCACCCAGTATGCAACAATTCAGTGAGTCAGCTTCCATATTGAAAGGTATGGAATTTTTAATTATCTCTGGATGGGATTTTAATTTTTGCCCGGTAGATGCTGAGCCGGTAAAGGTGACCACGTCCTGTTCAGCGAGGTGATCAAATAAATCCCCTACTCCACCACATATCAACTGGATAGAACCTTCAGGCAAAATTTCTGATGAGATGATCTCTCTCACCATTGCCTCGGCAAGGTAGCTGGAAA
>CAUZRI010000014.1:0-13682 GCA_963582285.1 Gammaproteobacteria bacterium
GCAAGTTGATGGAGTGATACATGCATTGGATGCTAAATCTGGAGAATTATTCTGGGAGTATAAAAGAGTAATGCCACTTGGAACCAGACGAGGCACCACACGAAATATTACCTTGTATCAAGACAAGGTTTACATGACGTCCACTGATGCATTTCTTATCGCCCTGAATGCAAAAACTGGTGAGATTGTGTGGGAAAAAGAGGCGGGTGATTCTGGCGCTGCATTAACATACTCATCGGGCCCTATTGCCGGAAATGGAATGATTTTTGCCGGGCAAACATGCTGGCTAGGGGTAACCCAAACCTGTTCACTTGGGGCGTTCGATGCTGAAACAGGTGACAGAATATGGCAAAGATCATCCATAGCAGGACCGGGCGATCCAGCGGAGCACAATGCCACCTGGGGTGGCTTGCCTTACGAGAAGCGTATGAAAGCATCATTTTGGCAAACGGGTAGTTATGATCCGGAACTGGATCTGGTTTACTGGACGACCGCCAGTGCCTATCCATACCCGGAGATACATAAGGGATCGGGCGACGGTAGTCTACTCTATTCAAATTCAATTTTAGCCCTGGACGCAAAGACAGGACAGATACGCTGGTTTTATCAAATGTTACCGAGAGACAATTTTGATATGGATCATCAAGGTAATCCAATATTAGCGGATGTAGTAATTGCTGGCTCTCTCCGTAAAGTAGTATATGCAACCGGAAAACCTGGAATATTGTGGGCATTTGATCGTATTAGCGGCGAACATTTGTGGAACGAACAGTTAGTTGAATACCAGAATTTATACGACAATATTGATGCTGAAACAGGTGAGGTCACTATCAATACTAACCTGATACCAAAAAAGATAGGTGACTCCAGTCTGGTATGTCCCGGCATGCGAGGAGGAAGATTATTTCAATCTAATGCCTATAGTCCAATTACTAATCTTATATATACCTCAGTAAGTAATGAATGTAATACCTTTACCGTTGTGCCATTAGAATTAGCGAGTGCCGGGGTCCAATATGGTGAGCTCCAACATATGCAAGGTGCAAATGAAAAAGTAGGTCGTGTGTCGGCAGTTTCTGCATCAACAGGTAATATTGTTTGGGAATATGATCAAAGGGCTGCACTGGGATCAATTTTAACAACGGCTGGTGGATTAGTATTTGTTGGTGATTTGCATCGATACTTTATTGCCCTGGATGCCAGTAGCGGTAAAAAACTTTGGGACATCCCATTGAGTTCCCCCGTGAACGGTTATCCAATCAGCTACTCAGTTGACGGTAAACAATATATCGCAGTAAGTGTTGGTGGAGGTTCAGCGGGTAATAGACATCTAGCGCAATTATATCCAGAACTAAAAAGTATTAATGGCAGTCCTGTATTAATGGTTTTTTCGTTGGGACACGAGCAATAAACTATTTGTTGGTAGAGAATTTACTCTTTAGGTTTATTATCTCGCTCTACAAAGAAAGCAATACCATATCTTCCCTCAACACACCTACCTATTGGACTAGTATCAAGATTGGCGCCAGCACCTAATTCTGTTAGTAGCTTACTGGTGCTTACGCGAGCCCTTGGTATCACAACCTGACCCCTGCCCAGAGTACCATCCGCCAGTGTGAGCGGAGTCTGACCACAACCATTCTTTGCATCAAGATTGGCGCCCTCCTTAACCAGGTATTCAATAATTGGCTCCGCACCGATATAGGTCGCTGCATGTAAAGGTGTCCAGCCAGTTTCGTTGGTTTCGTTTACATCTGCCCCCATCTCAACCAATAGTTTAACGGTCTCCAAGGCCTTATCTCCTTCCTCACCTTTGCGGGCCGCTCGACGACCCAATCCAGACGCTGCAAGCAGCGGAGTTACACTTCCCTGAAACTGTGCCTGATCTTTATATACACCTACCGGATTAGCTTCTTCGTCAACAACCGAGTTAATGTCTGAATTACCACCCATTTCCACCAGAAATTGCATGGCATGAATATCACTCGCTGCCGCTGCGAGCAAAAAGGGTGTTACGCCCTTCACACTTACATAACCGTTACCACCTTTTCGAAATCGGGCCGGTAATCTATGCATTTGTGCATTGGGATCAGCGCCTCTCTCCAATAACGCTTCGATCAATCTGGGCATATTACGTCCTGGAAATGGATTTTTTTTCTTAACTTTCTTGGTTACTGATTTTTGCTCTTCATCTACTACTGCTGAAAAAAGTCCGGCACCTTTACCCTCTAATAATGCTCTCATTCCATCACGTAACGCATAATGCAAAGGTGTTATATCGCTACCATCGCCTGCTGCGATTGTTGAATCGGCGCCTTTATTGAGCAAATATAACGCCACATCTTCATGGCCATTTGCACTGGCTAATAAAAGTGAATTACCATCTTCTTTGGTCGCATGGTTAACGTCTGCACCAGCCTCCACCAACAATTTGGCTGTCTGAAGATCGCCTTGTTGGGCAGCAAATAGTAGTGGGGTAAAGCCTCCTTCGGAACTGACCTGAACCAGTCCATCATGTGTTAGATAGGTCTTTGGACTTACATCAGCAAGCATTTGAGATTTGGCACGTACATCGGCACCAGCATTAACCAAAAGATGAGCAATTTCAGGATAGCCTTGAGATATAGCCCACATCAGTGCAGTCTGACCTCGTCGCCCTTCTTTGGCGTTGACCTTTGCCCCCTTGGCAAGCAGTGCTTTAATTGAATTCAAACTCCCGGCGCGACTACAGGTCATCAACACTGTCTCTCCCGTCCACAGCGTAGCATTTGGATTCGCGCCAGCATCCAGTAATCTTTCAACCGCTGCTGGATTTCGATTACTGCAAGCCAGACTAAGTGGGGTCACGCCGTATTCATTGGCCAGATCAGGATTGGCCCCTGCCTTTATGAGTAGATCCATTGCGACTAAATCATCATTATAAACGGCCCAGGCTAGCGATGTACTACCATCGGGTTGTGTAACATTTACGTCTTTCTTTTCGTCCAACAGCGTACGCAATCCATTGTGATCACCCTGTTTGACGAATTCAATTAGTTGCATGTCGCTATCTGTGGCGGCTGAGACTGCAAACGCATAAAACCACCCCGTGATCAGGATACTGGTTAAAGTCTTGTTAAGCATAGTTAATACCCTCCCGATGTGATCACTGCAAATAATTTCCTATATCCACGTTAACCCAAACCTGAACTGTTAACTAAGTTCCAGGTTCTCAGTACTGTTTCCTATGCTCTCTACTGGAACACCCACCATATCTAACATTGTCATATGTAGATTTGCAAATGGTGTGTGCTCCGGATACTGGAGATGGTGCCCACCTATTTTGACCTGACCTGAGCCACTTCCAGCGAGGAGGATCGGCATATTCTGTTGAGTATGAAGATCCCCATCACCCAAACCACTACCATAAACAATCAGTGAATTGTCCAGTAAGTTGCCATCTCCATCCTGTGTTGCCCGCATCTTCTCAAGAAAATAGGAGAACAACCTGGCATGATGGCGATTGATATCAACCGTCTGTTTCATCCTGTCTTTAATACCACGGTTATGGGTCAGCGCATGGTGCGGTTCTGATTGTCCTAACTGTTGGTAAACCAATTCGCTCTTTTCACGGGCCATCATAAATGTAGTGACCCGAGTGAGATCTGTCTGGAATGCCAGCACCTGCATGTCGAACATGAGTTTTACATGTTCATCGTAAGAAGGAATACCAACAGGCCGTTCCATTTCAGGTAGATCCTGGGATTTACTCTGCTCAGCCATTTGAATCCGTCGCTCAATATCACGTATAGCTTCCAGATATTGATCCAGTTTATTACGGTCTCCTGGTCCTAAATCTTTGGACAGCCGATCCACATCCCGAATTACGGAGTCCAATAGGCTCCGATTTTCCTTGATCCTGGTCAGCCTTTCTTTAGGAGAGGTACTTTCACCATCTCCAAACAACCTTTCAAAGACTGCACGGGGGTGGTGTTCAACAGGTAGCGGCGTAGTGGGTGTACGCCATGCAATTGTATTCACATAGGCAGAGGAATAACCGGAAATAGCACCAACCAACTCTGCGGCATTCTCTGTGCCTAATTCCAGAGATGTTAGCTGAGTATGTTTCCCTAATTCCTGAGCGGCAATTTGATCCACAGAATACCCTGCCATCACATCATGGTCAGATTTTTTGGGATCGATACCCGTCAACCACATCGCTGATGCACGTGGGTGACCTCCACCCATTCCATCAATAGTCGGTCCACCATCGAGTCCACTTAATACCAGAAACTGATCTTTAAAGTCTGCAAGTTCTTTCAAAACAGGTGTCAGTTCAAAATCTGCACCACTGGTTGCCGGTGTCCAGTTGTCCATCATAATCCCATTGGGGACGTAGACATATGACAGTCGGGTAACCGGGATTCCTGCCCTTGCAAGGGCAGGAATCATTCCGTCTAGCAGAGGTAGCGCCAGGCTTGCCCCCAACCCCCGCAGAACTGCTCGGCGGGAAAGTGCCTTCTTAAATATCATCATAATTCTGCTGACCTCCTCATTTGAAAGGGTGTAGTACTAACGATGCCATGAATAATAGTAGACCACCGGTAATCATTTTTTCGGGCATCTCGTAAAATACTCCTAACCGCTGCAGCATCGTAATATTCCAACCCACGTCCAAGGGCGTATGTCAGGAGTTTTACAGTAACTGTATTAACCAGCTGCTCCGGCCGACTTAGTATCGCCCGGCGCAGATCCGCAACCCCCTGAATACTGGTACCATCGGGAAGAACACCCGAAGGGTCGATGGGTAATCCCGCCTCATAATCTCGCCATTGTCCAATTCCGTCAAAATTTTCCAGTGCAAAACCGATAGGATCCATTAACTTGTGACAACTTGCACATACCGGGCTGGCCTGATGCTGTTCCATTTGTTGTCGCATGGTAAGCGCTGCCCCACCTGCACCTTTTTCTTTCAATGCGGGAACATCGGCGGGTGGTTCCGGAGGTGGTGTCCCAAGCAGATTTTCCAATACCCACTTGCCTCGTAGCACTGTCGAAGTCCGGTTTGCAATGGATGTTACGGTAAGAAAACTTCCCTGGCCGAGTAGCCCGCGTCTATTTTCATCTGCCAGTGAAACTTTTCGAAATCGGTTCCCATAAATACCCGGGATGTCATAGTGTTCCGCCAGTCGTTGATTGAGAAAAGTGTAGTCGGCCCTAAGCATATCCAACACAGATCGATCTTCCTGCAGCATGCTCTCAAAAAAGAGTTCGGTCTCTTGCCTGAACGCCAGACGCAGGTTTTCGTCAAACTCAGTGAAGACATCCTTTGACGGATTAATGGTCTTGATGTTACGAAGATATAGCCACTGTCCGGCAAAATTCTCCACCAGGGCTTGAGAACGGCTATCAGCTAGCATGCGTACTACCTGCTGTTTCAATACCTCTGGTTCACTCAATTTACCCGCCTCGGCAATACTGAGTAATTCATCGTCTGGTATGCTACTCCAAAGAAAAAAAGACAACCTGGAGGCAAGTTCAAGATCACTGATCTTGTAATTTGTGTCCGGCTTGATACCTGACGGATCACGTTCAATCCGAAATAGAAATTCTGGTGAAATCAGGATCCTGCGTAGGGCCATCTGAATCCCGGACTCAAATCCTCGTTGTTTTGAAGCCGACCGATAAAAACTCAACAATTCATCCAGATCAGATTCTACTATTGGACGTCGGTATGCCGCGCGAGCCAGGCCGGAAAGGATTGTCCGAGCACAGGCTTCTGCATCATCTTTGCCAGAAGGTGTACAGACAAATACTTTCTGACGGCTAGCTGTATTTCCGGAACCAACTACATTAGTTGGTCCGGTAATAGTTAAATTACTCACCCCAATGTCAGATTCGTTTCTCAAATTTTCGGAGGCGAAAAACTCTTGCAAAAAGGTAACACCAATCAGATGAGTCCCTGCTTCAACTGGGATGCGTATTTCCAATCCACCATCTGTCGTTCGCTCGTATGCCGCTTGATTAATATCGGGAGGATTTGTGTCAGCCGCTTGAATGCCGTCTGCTATTCCTATGTGTTCGCCACCAATTTTAAAAAGCTTCAGTCGTGCCCCATCCATGCGTACATCTATCAAATGAGGTTCGGCAATACCTCGAACGTAAAGATATTCTGTACGCTGTAATCGGATATTGATGACATATTCGCCGCTGAGAGGAAAATGGTGAGAAATCGCCATACCACCGTGGGAGCCAAATGGCAGGTCCTCGCTTACCCTGTCTTCCTGTTTAAAAAATTCTGATAATTCGTACGTCTTGGTATCAGCAGCTATGGAAGGATCGCCAATTGATACTCGACTAATATGTCGAGCTGCTGACATATATCTCTCCATAAGCAGAGGCGAGATGGAAAGAATATCAGCGATGTTATCGAACCCTCCTCCTGCATCATCAGCCGGAAGCAGGGATTCTTCATCTATGTGTACGGAAAGTAAATCTCTAATGGAATTGGCGTATTCAGCTCGGTTGAGACGGTGAATCGCGCCTCGTCTACCCGCATTCGGGGCTTCCAGAGCAAGCTTGTCCAGCTCAGTTTCCAGATAAGCCGCCAAAGCATCCAGTGTTGACGATTCTGG
The DNA here is from genome assembly GCA_963582285.1 of Gammaproteobacteria bacterium. Lineage (GTDB taxonomy): Bacteria > Pseudomonadota > Gammaproteobacteria > Eutrophobiales > Eutrophobiaceae > Eutrophobius. The sequence continues at coordinate 6,615 of CAUZRI010000014.1, forward strand.
CCTGGGCATTCCCGATGGTGGCATCTGCCCGGCTCGAAGCTTACGAATAACTTTTTCCCAGTGATCGGGGGCCAAACTAATATTTTCTATGTCCAACTCATCGAGCATTAATCCAGCGGTGCGTAATTGCTTGTTATGGCATGTCACACAATAACTGTCCAGGACACTACGATATGAAGCACCATCGTTATGCCGCTCAGTGGGAATCTGTTGGGCATTTGCAGATATATATCCGCCTAACAGAATACAAATAACAACTAATAAACGGTGTAAAGTCACGTCCCCCTCCGAAGTGTTTTTCCCGAATTTTCTAACCATTAAGTTTACTACAAAACCAGGAAGTTTGTGGATGATTATAATGGCTTCACAAAACCATTTATTTTTTAGTTATAGCTATAAACATTAATGGGTTACGAATAAATATTTACCCAGATTTAGAATTAAACTTTTAGATATGGAAGCCTATTTATGGGATAAAACTCCCAGCAGATATAGGCATATACACAATCAACTTTGTGCAATGGTATTTTCGAAACAACAGGTATTTAGAAATTCTGTAAGTATACTGCAGAATACTCACAATAATTTCAAAAAACATCTATTCCACATGCCGCCGTCCTGCTTGCTCCAGAACAACGATGGTGCTACCTTATCAGTATTATTTTTCTGCCTTAGCGCAGAAGCCTTTGAGACTTAAACTATGATCCAAAAATTTCTTTTTTTGATAGTACTCAGTATATGCACTTCTTTATCAGCACAGATACTTGAGACCGATCCCAGTTTACATGCAAGTAAATTAATACAGACTTACTGTGTCACATGCCATAACGAAAGTTTACGTACAGCCAATCTACTTTTAGACCAGGTGAATATAGTTCAGGTAGATCAACAGCCTGCTACCTGGGAAAAGGTTGTACGACGGTTGCGCGCAAGGTCCATGCCCCCTCAAGGTATGCCTAGACCCGATCCTGCAGATTACGAATTTCTTATCAAACATCTTGAAAATGATCTGGATAACGCTGCCATGGCTAATCCAAATCCGGGTCGCCCGGTTTCCCATCGTCTAAATCGAGCTGAATACGCTAACGCAGTAAGGGATATTCTGGATCTGGAAATTAACGTGGATAAGTTTCTGCCATCGGATGCGGCATCCGGCCATGGTTTTGATAATATTGCTGATGTACTCACCCTATCTCCGGTACTAATGGAAAGTTATTTATCAGCAGCAAAAACCATTAGTCGATTGGCAATTGGGGATCCACGACACCGACCTGAAGTTGAGTTTTACTTTACCCCTGAGAATTTGGAACAACAAGAGCGGGTGAGCGAAGAGCTCCCGTTAGGTTCAAACGGTGGTATTGCTATTTCCCACTTTTTCCCTCTGGAAGGTGAGTACGTCGCCAGAGTTCGTCTCAGGCGTCTCATAACAGGACTCTATGCAGGAAAGATAATTGGATTCACTAAACCAAAAGAAATGGAAATTCGGCTAGACGGAAAAAAACTTGAACACTTCACTGTCGGTGGCCCACAGGTTTCAGACGACGAATTAATGGTTCGATTTCCGGTCACTGCGGGGAAACACACACTGGGTGTTAATTTTTTGAGAGACAAAAGAAAAGCAGAGGGAATAGTTATTGGATTAGCGGGTACTCAATTTGGTGGTGGCGTGGGTTGGGTGGAGCTGGAAGGCCCTTATAACCCGCTTGGTGCGGGAGAAATTCCTAGTCGACAAAAGATATTTTCCTGTCAACCTAATCGACTTAACGAAGAGCTTACCTGTGCGAAGGAAATTCTTTCCAGGCTGGCACGTTACGCCTATCGTCGACCTGTAACAGATCAGGATATTAATCCTCTAATGACGCTCTACAATTCAGAAAGAAAAGTAGGGGAATTTGATAGGGCCATCGGCATGGCACTTCAAGGTATATTAATCAGCCCAAAATTTTTATTCCGGATGGAACATGACCCTAATAATGTCAATCCAGATAGCGCCTACCCAATAAATGATCTTGAACTCGCCTCTCGCCTGTCTTTTTTCATCTGGAGTAGTGTCCCTGACGAACTTTTACTAGACTTGGCCGCACGTGGCAAGTTGAGAGACCCTGGAGTGTTAGAACAACAAGTACTACGAATGCTAAAGGACACTCGTTCCAGATCCATGGTAGATAACTTCGCATCCCAATGGCTACATGTACGTAATCTGGACCTCTTGTCTCCTCCTGATCCAACCGTTTTCAAGAAATACAATTACAATTTAAAGAGCGCGTTTAAAAAAGAGATCGAATTATTATTTGATTTTGTCATTCATGAAGATCGCAGCGTGATGGATTTTCTGAATGCCGATTATACTTTTCTCAATGAAAGATTAGCCAGACACTATGGAATTTCTGGCGTATATGGAAGTCATTTTCGGCGCGTTTCCCTGACAGACGAGAGTCGTTGGGGATTATTGGGCAAGGGATCTATACTCACTACTACCTCTTACTCTACAAGGACATCACCTACGTTGCGAGGTAAATGGATACTGGAAAATATTCTGGGCACGCCTCCTCCACCGCCCCCACCGGACGTACCTTCCCTAAAAGAAACTGCCGAAACAAAAAATCTCTCTATGCGAGATAGAATGGCGATGCACCGGACCAATCCCGTGTGTGCGAGTTGCCACTCTTTGATGGATCCCCTCGGCCTGGCGCTGGAAAATTTTGATGCCATAGGGTCATTTAGAAAGGTCAATTCAGATCAAACACCCATTGATGCCTCGGGGACTCTCCCTAATGGCATTGATTTTAACGGTCCGGCACAACTACGAGAGGCCTTGTGGGAGGGTCGAGAGCAGTTTGTGAGTACCTTTACAGAACGCGTACTGACCTATGCCCTTGGCAGAGGTCTTGAACACTATGATATGCCAGCGGTACGCAAAATCATGCGTGAGTCTGCAAAAAATGATTACCGATGGTCGTCTATTGTAATGCAAGTTGTAGAGAGTCAACCCTTTCAAATGAGGAGGTCAATTGGACCATGATGATATTCAAAAAAAGTATCTCCAGACGCGCACTCTTACGCGGAGTCGGGACAACAATTGCTTTACCTATGTTGGATGCGATGGTTCCAGCTTTTGCTGAAGCGGCACCGAGCTTAACGCCCACCCGCTCCGGATTTGTCTATTTCCCTAATGGCGCTATTCCCAACAAATGGAAACCCACCAGTGTGGGGAGTAACTTCCAAATGTCGCCTATCTTAGAGCCCCTGGCTCCATTTAAGGATCAAATGTTAGTCCTTAGTGGACTGGATAACCTCGAAGCAAAAGGCAAGGCTGGCGAAGCAGGTGGAGAGCATCCCCGAGCTTCTGCAGCGTACCTGACATGTGTTCATCCTTACGTTAAAACGGTAGAGGGAGATTACAACCATAGGGTAGGCGTATCCTTAGATCAGATTTTAGCCAAAGATTCTGGCAAGTATACTCAATTAGCATCTCTGGAGTTGGGCATTGAATCTGATGCGATAGTCGGATCTTGCGATGGTGACAGCTGTTCTTACAACAGCACTATCAGTTGGCGAGACGAAACCACACCCTTACCTATCCAAAACCAGCCACGGGCGGTTTTTGAACGATTGTTTGGCGACAGTGATAGCACGAACCAGGCGGATCGAATGGCCCGTATCCAGGAACGCAAGAGTCTACTGGATTTTGTCGGGGGTGAGGTATCACAACTCATGAAAAAACTGGGTGGGACGGATCGCGAGAAACTGGACCAGTATCTGGATGCCACGCGTGATGTGGAGCGACGCATAGAGATGGCAGAACAACAATCCTGGCGGGAACTGCCAGAGCTTGAGAAACCCGCAGGCATACCGAGTCGATTTGATGATCACGTCAAGTTAATGTTCGACCTGAATGTGCTGGCCTTTCAGACCGACTTGACTCGCGTCAGCACCTTTATGATGGGACGTGAAATGAGCACCATGGCCTATCCTGAGATCGGTGTGCCCGATCCCTATCACCCATTAACTCATCACCAGGGAGATACAGCTAAAATAGATAAAGCAGTAAAAATTAATATTTATCATGCAACTATGTTTTCCTATTTCTTGGAAAAACTTCGATCCACGCCCGATGGTGATGGCACTCTACTGGATCATAGCTTACTAACCTATGGTGGTGGATTAGGTGATGCCAACATGCATGAACCTAGAGATCTGCCATTAGTAATGGTCAGTGGTAGCGATCAATTCAAGGGCGGGAGACACTTGCAATACCCTAAAGAAACACCTCTGGCAAATCTATATATGCGAATGCTTGAAATGGCCGATATGCCAGCAGAGACATTTGGGAACAGTTCCGGAAGTCTAAATTTATTGACACTATAAATATGCAGGACGATGGGAATTTGTATCCTGCACAAGAGAAAAATAATGAATAAAATTGTAACGACACTGGTACTTTTATTTACAACCAACGCGACAGTATATGGAGCAGATCTACGATTTATAGAGGCAGCTAAAGAGAATAACGCAGAGTCCGTTCATCTAATGTTGAATGAACGGGTAAATGTTAACGAACAACAAGCAGATGGTGCAACAGCCCTGCACTGGGCAATCCACTGGGATAATTTAAATCTCGTTGAGAAGTTAATTCAAGCACATGCAAATGTGAATATAGCAGATGAAAACGGCGCGACGCCAATATGGGTAGCAGCTTCAAACGGCAACGCTGACATAGTGAATATTTTACTAGAGGCCGGTGCCAATCCAAATGCACAACTGAGCACGGGCGAAACACCGCTTATGACTGCTGCTGAGATTGGCAGTCTCGATGTGGTCAAGACCTTACTCATGGCCAAGGCAGATGCTAACGCCAGGGAGACGCAGGGAGGACAAACCGGGTTGATGTGGGCTGTTGCTGAGGGTCATACAGACATCGCCCGGGCACTGATTGAGGATGGGGCAAATATACATGATCGCTCGAAAGGGGGATTCACAGCCCTGCACTTTGCCAGTCAAAATAATAATCTTGAATCTGCCCAAATATTAATGTCAATGGATGCTGATGTAAATGAAACTTCTTTAGACAATAGCTCCCCATTATTACTCGCCGCAGCCGGAGGTCACGATGCAGTGACACAATTTCTGCTGGAACTCGGCGCAGATCCGAGTGCCAGAGATTTCAAAGGTTACACAGCACTACATTACGCGGCCATGCGACGGCAAATGTTGGGGTCGGTACGCGGTCTTTTAGCCAAGGGAGCCGATCCGAATGCCCAGATTTCAAAAGTAGGCGCAGACCACGAGTTACATCCCGTGCCGGATTTGCCTTTCTTGAAATCACCCACTCGTATCGTCCCGGCGGGCACCAAGGGCGGGACTATCCCAGCTGGCGCTACCCCCATGTATTTGGCAGCACAATCACGAAACCCGGCTGCTATGCGCTTGCTCGCTGAAAATGGCGCAGATATTGAACTTGGTAGTAACGAGTCTGTTTATTTTCTGGGAGGGAGTGGTCGTAGGGTCAACTATATAGCAGGGACAACTCCGTTGATGGCCGCGGCAGGAATGGACAGGGTAATAACAAACTGGGTTGAATATCCCGAAGTACTGGAAATGCAAGCCCTGGAGGCTGTTAAGGTAGCCATTGAGTTGGGTGCGGATGTGAATGCTACCAACGAATATGGTTTGACTGCATTGCATGGTGCCTCTTTCATAAACGCAGATCCAATAATAGAATTTCTTGTTAATAATGGCGCGGATATTGATGCCAAGGATCGATTCGGTCAGACTGCTCTCAGCATTACAAATCATGTGGTAGTTGTTGGCTTGGGAGACTATTTTGATGTGCGCCCACGTCGTTCCAGCCCTAGCACAACCGCTGTCTTAATGAAACTGGGGGCTACGCCATTGGAATTATCTGGCGTGGTGGCGCGTTAGAGATAATACAATCATCCCTGATTGAAAACTGCGCCGTACCTTAAGTTATTATTTTGATAGAGTTAATCTATTGCAATCCATCGTCATATCCGCGTAGAGCCTGCCCTGGGATGATGTAATCCAGTGCGAGAATCTAGTCGACCTACCATACTTATCTTATAGACGCCTGATTATTTTTTTGAATTGTTACTTTGAGAAACAGTTAAGTAAATAATATACCTGACTATCGTTACATCTTTATGCTACTAGAACGGCGAGCGAGATAAATGCCCGACAATACGATTACTGCTCCCATTATTTGTAACGATGTCAATGACTCTGCGAATATCACCCAGGCCAATAGTGCTGCACATACGGGTTGCACCAACAAACTTACCGAAGAAAATGCCGTAGAAAGATGGGCAAGCGCATAAACAATTAATCCCTGACCCGCTACATGTGAGACCCAGGCCAGTGCAACTATAGTAAACCACCCTGATTGAGTTTCAGGAAATATTGTATCCCCGGAATAGATACTCACTGGCAACAAAACCATTGCAGCTGTAAAGCTACTCCAGAACATAACAGAGGCGGTATTAAATCGTGATCGTAAACGTCCAACCGAAATAAGATAAGCGGCATAAAAAATTGCCGTAATCATTCCAAGAACATCACCTTTAAAATAGTTATTAGCAAGATTCGCACTGGTACCCATTAGGATTACCGTACCAATGATTGCAATTAGTAATGCTATCAGAAAATTTTTACTGAACTTTTCCTTGTATATTACCACTGCAGCAAGGGTGACGTAGACCGGGGCAAAGTTTGCAAACAAAGTAGCATTCGCTATGGTCGTATAACGTATGGACCAATGCCAAAAACCAATATCTGCGGCAAAAAATACCCCAGGAACGATCAGCCACAAGATATTGTTAGTCGAGAGAGGTCCTTTGACTGTAGAAATTGATTTCCTGTTTGCTACCATCATCCATATAAAAAGTATGGGCAATGCCAAAAACACTCTTTGAAATGCAGTTGCATTGGGTTCAAGTTCACTCATACGCACCAATATCGGTGCAAGTGAGATACAGATGGCGCCTGTTATTAATCCAACAAATGCAAGCTTGCTGGCCTTATCAGATTCATTAGTCATTTATACAAATGGTT
>CAUZRI010000015.1:0-13593 GCA_963582285.1 Gammaproteobacteria bacterium
ACTTTGAGGCAGCAGCAGGCGTTGATTTCAATTACATCCCATACCGTGGCGGCAGTGAACCTGTGGTGGCAGTGCTGGGCGGTCATATAGATGTGGCAATCGCAAATCCCAGCGAAATGATCGCCAATTACAAGGCAGGTAAATTAAGGGTTCTGGGATTGGCTACCCCGGAAAGATTTTCACCGTTTGATGATGTCCCTACCTTTGTAGAAAAGGGTTATTCAGTAGTAACTGAGCATTGGCGCGGCGTGATGGCTGCTAAAAACGTATCGGATGAAGTCGTAGCAAAATGGAATGAGGTTTTGGCCAAAGTTGTCGTACATCCTGAATTTGAACAGTTTATGTCCAATGCAAATATGTATAATGGGTATTTGCCTGGTGATGCGTTTGCTGATTTAGTAATACAACAAACTAATAAGTAAATAGAATGAAATGATTAAATTTAGCTATAAAAAATGCATCAATATTTTATACAAACTCATAGGTAGGCAGATATGAAGAAATATTCCGTATTTCAATTGAAGTCGCTATTTCTTATTTTGTTTCTTCAGGTTTTATTTTCCGTTGTTGTGTCAGCACAGGATTTGGTAGAGGAAGAGGCTTATTTGGAAACCCTTAAGGAGCGGAGCAAGGGCCGTGAAGTCGAGGCATTCAAGGATCCATTCGTGGGCATCACTACCGATGGCAAAGCAGAAAACGGACTATATCCTTTACGATCAACTGGCGTCTCAACGGCCCCAATAAGCAAAGCAGCTAAGGCCTTTGTTGATACCCTGAATGCAGAGCAACAAGAGACTGTCCAGTTTGAGGCTAATGATATCGAATGGCGTAAGTGGGCAAATCAAGCAAATTACTATAGAGATGGCTTATGGTTTGAAAAGATGAGTGAGTCACAGCGGGCCGCCGCATTCGATATGATAGCGGCCTCACTTAGTGCCAAGGGTTTACAACTGACCCGGGATGCCATGCGCCTTAATGAGACCTTGGGTGAATTAAATGATAATAATTTTGCTAAATATGGAGAATGGAAGTATTGGCTGTCTATCATGGGTGATCCATCAGGATCACAGCCCTGGGGATGGCAACTGGACGGCCATCATCTGATAGTCAATTACCTGATAATCGGTGATCAGGTGGTAATGACACCAACTTTCTGGGGGGCCGAACCTACTGTCGCCCATGCGGGTAAATTCAAAGGTACTGTCGTACTTGCCGAAGAGACGGACCAGGGACTTAAACTCGTACAGTCCTTAACCCCAGCACAGCGTAAAGTCGCAATACTGGACGTGAATAAAAGCGGTGTGAATATACTCAGTCAGGCATTTAGTGACAATGCCATTATCCCCAATGCTGGGGCACTTGTTGCGGATTTTTCTAATCAACAAAAGGAACTGCTTAGGGAGCTGATAGGCTTATATGTAGGTAACATGCGTGATGATCATGCCCGGGTACGGATGGCGGAAATTGAACAATATCTCGATGAGACATATTTTGCCTGGATAGGAGACATCAAGGATGATTCAGCTTTTTATTACCGGATCCAAAGCCCGGTAATATTAATCGAATTCGATCATGAGCGGCCTCAGGGACTGGTAAATTTGTACGAAGATAAATCGGCATTTAAGGAGCATATTCATACAGTTGTTCGAATGCCCAACGGAAACGACTATGGCAGAGATCTGTTGCGTCAACATCATGAAAAACACGCACATGGTCAGCTAGATGAAAACGGTGTTGCTCACTGGCATGGGGAACCACTAGGTAAGACTGACCAGAGTATTGTCCAGGGTGGTGTAGCAATCACACAGGACTGATGTGTTTGTACGTTCTCGTGTAGTAGACGGGATTGATCAGTAACCGAGCATTTTATCAACAACATTTAACATCTTATCGCCGTTGATATATCGACGCAGGTTTTCCCTGACTACCAGCCAGCGCCGCCAGCGACCCTGATCTGTCATGGCGGCGATATGGGGTGTAATAATAATATTGGGCAAGGTCCAGAGCTCATGGCCCGGCGGTAATGGTTCGGGATCAGTAGCATCTATACCGGCTGCTGTGAGTCTGCCGTCCTTAAGTGCCGCAATCAGGTCCTCGTTATTGGTGGTTTCGCCGCGGCCAACATTAATATAGTAGGCACCCCGTTTGACCGAATCGAAAAGCTTGTTATTAAACATACCGCGGGTTTGTTTAGTCAGCGGTAGGGTGTTTACCACCACGTCGGCCTGTTTTGCCAGCTCGTATACCTCATCGGATAGCCCGACATATTCAACAAAATCTGGTCCATTACGGCTGGAGTTACGGGTAGCCAGTACACGCATGCCAAGTGCACTGGCCTTTTCGGCAACTTCAGTACCAATTCCCCCCAGACCTACAACAAGCATAGTCTTGCCCTTGATCTCAATGATACGAATACCTGCTGCACGCCGTATCCAGTTTTGTTCTGTCTGGGCCGAGTGAAGTGGGATCAAACCGCGGCTCATCATCAACATCATACCAATCACATGCTCGGCTATGGGTGGTCCCGAGGTATGCTGGGCATTGGTCAGGATAAAATCCATCTTTCGAATATCCTCTGTTAGACAATTATCAATTCCATGGGCTGAATGTTGTAACCAGTGTAGTTTCTTTGCCTTTGTTATGTACTCAACATTACAGCGACCTATTAATACCTGCATATCACTCAAAATATTTTCATCCAGCTTACGTCCGACCGGGATAATTTCCACATCAGCCACGACTTCCCTGGCTGCTGCCATCATCATTTTCTGCTCATCGCTGTCTGGTGTGTAGCCTGAAATATCAATATAAATCTTGTCCGGTTTATTCCAGCCAGGCTGATCCCTTAAAGGGGTCTCTGATTCATCCAGCCCGAGCTCTGCAATCAGCGCACGTGTTTCCTGATCAGCATTTTGTGCCCATAACACTGTGACTGGCAGGATTAATAACCCTGTAAATAAAATTATCCTTGAGAGTAATTGATTCATGATTTTTACCTGAGTTATTTGCTTAATAATTTCTTAAAACCTATCAACATCATATATGTTTTTAATCTATCTTTACAAATTAGCATCCTTGTCATTTTTCTGATTTAACTCTGTATAGTAAGTCGTATTGGGTCATGCACTTGGGATATGGAAACATGATATAGTTTGTAACCTGTTATTTAATCAATATAACTTAATACTTACGTTAAGAATTCCACTAGCGAATACATAGTAATGTAAACATTAACTGGATTTGAAAAGACCAAGGAGTTAAAAATGTTCCTAAAGGCAATTAACACAAAATTTGAAACCATGGCAATTAATACCCAGACGATAACCTGGGATATGTTGAGGATAGGTTGCGGATTAATGATGGTAGTTGGGCATGGGTACGGCAAGATGTTTGGTGAGAAAGCCAGACCTTTTTTAGGGGGATTGGATTTTTTTGGAATAGACCTGGGTGTGAATATGATGTGGGTTGCGGGGTTTATTGAATTCTATATCGGCATACTAATAATCCTGGGATTATTTACCCGCTGGGCCGCATTACTCACTGCTACCTTGATGGTCATGGCCTACCTATCGTCTCATCTGGCCTGGTTTCCAACTTTCAATGGTGGAGAATTGGCGACAGTGTATTTTCTTATATTTATTACTATTGTTGCCTACGGTCCGGGGCCCTTTAGTCTGGATGCTAAATTATTTGGTAATAAATCAGAATAATTATTTCAATAACGTCAAGGTTAATTAATTAAAGTAACTATAATTAATTATGACAGCAACCCTATGGATATGATCTGAGACCAAAGACAGGGGACTAAGATGAAACTCGCTTTATACATATCTGCATTTTTAATGCTAATGCTGAGTCAGGTGCATGCACAGCGTATGCTGCCCATAAGTCCTGAAGCGATATATTACAATGGTAAGATTGTTACCATCGATCTTGAATCTCATGTATCCGAGGCCTTTGCCGTAAGGGCTGGGCGAATTTTAGCTGTCGGCAGTACCGACGAGATTCAGGCATTGGCGGGGCGAAATACTGAGATGGTTAACTTGATGGGACATACCGTGGTCCCAGGTATGATTGATAATCATAATCATCAATATCACCTTGTCCTCCTTACCTTGCGAGGAATAGATTTACAAAATATTCATTCTCTTGAAGAAATGCTTGAGCGCCTTCGACTTGCAGCCGAGACATCAGCACCAGGTGAAACCATCTATACCAGGATGGGTGGTTGGGACATTGCCGAATTTCCTGAACAACGAGGGCCCACGCGGCAGGACCTGGATAGTGTAAGTCTTGATCATCCCATTATTGTCTTTGAAAGTCGCAGTCGCCAGTACGTCAATTCAGCCACATTGAATACTCTAGGTATTACACGGGATACCAAGGCGCCCATCAGGCTTGCCTTTGGTAAGGATGAAAGTGGTGAACTAAATGGACTGATTAACGGTCGAGGGGCAGCGGCCTTGCATCTGTCAGCCAGGGTCGTTGATCCTCCTACGCTCGACGAACAAAAGACATTAATTACCAGAATGCAGGCCCAGCAAAATGCCATGGGCCTGACAGGGATACGAGATCTGCAACTGTTTCCGGATGTTATGAGGGCATATTTTGAACTCTGGCGAGAAAAAGCAATGACCATGCGTGTGAGCATGGGTCTGGAATTAAACGCTGGTGATGAGGTGCATCTTGAGGAGATGCTCGCACCCTGGGGTGTAGGCTCAGGATTCGGTGATGAATGGTTGCGGATTGATGGTATAGCGGAATTTAATCCCGGGAACCAATTAAGAGAACCTTATAGTGATGGTGATGGTACTGACATCGGTACACTACGTTTGTCTGAAGAGAATTTCAAACAAGCTATTCTGACAATGAATCGTTATGGTTGGCGTCCTACGGTTCATGCTCAAGGTGACAGAACATTAGACCTCGTGCTTGATGCTTACGAGGCGGCGAATCGTGAGCGATCAATTCTAGACAGGCGTTGGATCGTTGAGCACGTTCCACTCATTCATCCAGAGCAGATGGATCGGATCAAACAACTCGGCGTTATGATCTCTGCGCAATATCAACCTTACACACGCTCTCGTACCATGTTGCGAGAGTGGGGGAAGGATAGAACAGAGATGGCACTGCCCATGCGCGATATTCTAGATAAAGGAATAATTGTTTCCGGAGGCAGTGATTGGCCCAGTTTTCCTAACAACCCGTTCCTGAGCATTTATTATTATGTTACCCGCAATACACTGGATATGGGGCCAGTTGGGGTGGACCAAAAGATCAGCCGTATGGAAGCCCTGCGGGTGATGACTCTCAACAATGCATTTCTAACATACGAAGAAGAAATTAAAGGGTCAATCGAAGCAGGCAAGCTGGCAGACTTTGTGATCTTATCTGCAGATATTATGAGTGTACCCGAGGAGCATATAAAGGATATTGTCCCACTAGCGACCTATGTAGGTGGGCGTAATGTTTACTCAAAACCACAGGGCGGTTTTTGATAGTTTAGTCAATACAGGAACGATAATGAAAACTCTTTATATCATTTTATCAGTTTTTATTTTATTACACGGGACTGTGTATGCACAGCGCATGTTGTCCCCCAGCCCAGATGCAGTCTTCTATAATGGTAAGGTTGTAACCATTGATTCTGTAAACAATATTTCTGAGGCATTTGCCGTCAAGGATGGGCGATTTTTGGCGGTAGGTAAATCTGATGAAATACTGGCGATGGCGGGACCAGAAACTGAGACAGTGGACCTCGGCGAACATGCTGTCATACCAGGGTTAATGGATAATCATAATCACCAGTACCATGTTGCCTTGTTGACACTACGTGGCGTTGATCTCCATGGTATTAAATCAATCTCTGAAATGATCGACCTTCTGCAGGGCGCAATAGCTTCTGCTGTCCCAGGAGAAACCATTTATACAACCATGAGTTGGAGTGCCAGTGATCTTCTGGAGAAACGAGGTCCTAGCCTGGAAGAACTTGATCGGATTGGGCCTGACAATCCCATTGTTGTGTACGCAACTCGAAGTCGTTTACATGTTAATTCAGCTGCATTGAAGGTGCTGGGTGTATCGCGACAAAGCGAATCTTCGGCAATGCTTAGATTTGAATTTGATGCTGCAGGTGAGCCAACGGGCCTGATCACTGGTATACCAGCCTCAGTGTTACTCTTTGCAGGGAGGGTAGTGCCACAACCGTCTCTGGATGAGCAAATGAATTTAATTTCGCAGATCCAAATAAAACAACATGCCATGGGCCTCACCGGAATACGCGATCTTCAATTATATCCCGATGTGATGCGGGCCTATTTTGAACTGTGGCGTGAAGGTGGCCTGACCATGCGGGTCAGTATGGGGCTGGAATTGAATGCCGGAGAAGAAGACCAACTTGACGCGATGCTTGGACCCTGGGGTGTAGGTCCCGGCTTCGGTGATGAATGGTTGCGTATCGATGGCATAGCTGAGTACAACCCGGGAGATAGAGTCAGGGAACCTTATAGTAATGGTGATGGTACCTATACTGGCAGATATCGATTGGCTGAAGAGGATTTTATCCAGGCAATTCGTAAGATGAATCATTATGGATGGCGTCCTTCAATACATGTAGCCGGTGACAGAACCCTGGATCTTGTCCTGGATGCCTATGAGGCTGCAGACAGGGACCGTTCTATCAAGGGCAGGCGCTGGATCGTTGAGCACATACAGTTGGTACATGATGACCAAATAGAACGAATTAAACGCCTTGGGGTGATGGTATCTGCGCAATTCCAACCGTATAGAAGAGCGGCAAATAGTGTACGCGTATGGGGAAGACAACGCGCAGAGCGGGCTATGCGTATACGAGACCTGCTGGATGCCGGGATTATCGTCTCCGGTGGCAGCGACTGGCCGGGCTCGCCAAATAATCCATTTATTAATATTTATTACTATGTCAGCCGGGATACAGTTGATTTAGGACCGTTAGGTGTGGATCAGAAGATCACGCGGCAGGATGCCATAAAGGTGATGAGTTTGAATAATGCGTATTTAACCCACGAAGAACACCTGAAGGGGTCGATAGAGCCCGGAAAACTCGCAGATTTTCTTATACTTTCCGATGATATTCTTTCAGTTCCTGAGCAGCAGATCCTCAATATTAAGCCGTTGGCAACATATGTAGGGGGCCGTAATGTTTATAAGCGCCAGGGTAGTAGGTTTTTGCCATAAAAATTGTCGAATCTGAGAATATTATTGCTGTTAATAGGGTAAAACTAAAAAAAGTATATACAGGCTTTTTTTCTAATGTGAATTAATCGTTTTTAGCCATGTATTCGTATCAAATTTGCGCTACACTTCCGCTACTTTCATATTTTTCGTTATCGCAAGCAGGGGTTAAATTATGGCGGAGAAATTTACTATTAATGTTGACGGTCAAGACCATATAATTGAGGCAGAGGCTGATATGCCTTTGTTGTATGCACTGACCAATGAATTGGAACGCAAAGGTCCAAAATTTGGTTGTGGGCTGGCACAATGTGGAGCGTGTACCGTGATTCAAGACGGTGTTGCAATACGATCGTGCATTACACCTATATCATCTATAAAGGGAAAAGTTCGTACCCTTGATGGCATCGGTACAATTGAAAATCCTCATCCCTTGCAAAAGGCCTTTATCAAGACAGAAGCTGGACAATGTGAATTTTGTATAAATGGCTGGATTATGACCTCATTGGCATTTCTTGAAGAAAATCCAAAACGTACTGACGGCGAAATTCGCGAGTTACTGTCAGGATTGCAATGTCGATGCGGTACACATATGGCTATCCTGAAAGCGGTCAGGCAAGCTGCAGATGAGATGGCAGGATAGGGGGAAAGACAATGTTAAAAGAATTGACCCAATTAAAAATTGCCAGACGAGACTTGCTGGTTAACTCATTAAAAGGTGGAGGGGCATTGGTCCTCACTTACAGTCTCCCCATGAACGCGCTGATGGCAGCAACAGATGTGAGCATGCTTCCAGATGCTAGAGAGTTAGATCCGACTAAACTGGATACCTGGATTGCAATTAATAAAGAGGGCAATGTTACGGCATTCTGGGGCAAGGTAGATCTGGGACAAGGCGTTGATACTGCTATAAGTCAGATGGTTGCCGAGGAGCTGGATGTTGAAATAGACCGTGTCGAGACAGTATATGGAGATTCAGTGCAGATGGCCGACCAGGGTGGTGCCAGTGGCAGTTCAGGTTGCACCAGCTCAGGGGTTGCACTACGCGCTGCTGCTGCAGAGGCACGATTGGTTTTACTAGAGATGGCATCTCCGTTACTGAATGCCCAGATAGAAAACCTTACCGTAAATAATGGTGTTATTTATGTTAAAGGCGATCAATCACGCTCTGTAAGTTATGGTGAGCTAATTGGGAATAAAATGTTCAATGTGCCGCTGGAATGGAACGGAAAATATGGCAATAGTCTCGGTCTAAATAGCCGTGCCAAGGTAAAAGATCCATCAGAATATAAGGTTGTGGGTAAGTCAGTTCCGAGAAAGGATCTTGCAGGAAAGATTATCCCATCCACAGAGTTTGTCGTTCACGTCAAAGTCCCGGATATGTTGCATGGTCGAACAATTCGACCAACCGCTGCAGGCGCCAGAATTTCCTCTGTCGATAAGTCTTCGATTAACCATATCCCAGGTGTACAGGTTGTGGTTGAAAAAGACTTTATTGGCGTCGTCGCTGAAAATGAATGGGATGCTATCCGTGCTGCCAGGGAACTTAAGGTTGCTTGGGATGAATCTGACACTGGTTTTCCTACTACTTCAGAAGAAATTTTTAATTTTATCCGCGATGCAAAGGCTGATGAAGCCAAGACTGTTTTGGATGAGGGGAATGTTGATACTGCTATGTCAGGATCTGGAAACGTACTGGATGTTGATTACGAATGGCCTTTTCAAAGTCACGCTCGCATGGGACCGGCCATTGCTGTAGCGGATATTAAAGCCGATTCAGGTACCATTTGGACAGATTCTCAAAAGTATTATGATGGCGCTATCCTTGCTACCAAACTAATGGGCGCCTATAAAAAAGATGAGCCGTTACCAGTGCGTTCTCTCTGGGCACCAGGTTCAGGTTCCTATGGGCGATCTGACGCGGGTGATGGGGTTGCCGATGCAGTTGTACTTTCCAGGGCTGCAGGTGCGCCGGTTAGGTTGCAGTGGATGCGATTTGAAGGGCATGCCTGGGATCCTAAGGGCCCCGCTTCAGTGATACGCATGCGAGGATCGATTGATTCTTCAGGAAATGCGTCTGCGTACCACTTTCATTTAAAGGGTTTTTCAAGACAGGACATCAATTCCCGCGAAAATGACCCCAGTGAAACCCTGGCAGGTAATCTGCTTGGGCATGAACGAACTCGACGCTGGACCATGTCTTCGCCTGCTGATTCCTATGGGTTCACTAATAAACGTTACAGTTGGGAGGCATTAAAACCGTTACGTGAAATGGCCTCTCCATTACGCACCTCCCATTTTCGTGACCCTTATGGCCCAGAGGTGCATTTTGCCTCTGAATCGTTTATTGACGAAATGGCCTATGCAGCTGGTATGGATCCGGTGGCATTCAGGCTAAAACATGTGACAGATCCCCGTGATAAAGACGTTATCAATGCTGCGGCTCAGATTGCTAATTGGCAACCACGCACAGCGCCACGCATGCTAAAAGGTGCTGATGGGGTCATGGTTGGTACTGGTATTTCTTATGCTCAGCGCGGTGGATCGGTAAATGCAGTGATCGCTGAAGTTGAGGTTAATCCTCGCACAGGAAGAATATGGGTCAGGCGATTTTTTGTCGGCGCTGATCACGGAATCATTATCAATCCGTTTACACTGGATCGAACCATCGAAGGCAATCTTGTGCAAACTACCAGCCGCACACTTTATGAGGAAGTAAAATTTGATCGGAAGATGGTCAATTCTGTAGATTGGGTTACCTACCCGATATTAAACTCTATGGATGCTCCGGAAGAAATCCGAATTAAAAAGATAGACCGACCGGAACTGGGTAAACCCATGGGTGCCGGGGAACCAACTACCCGTATTACGCCTGCCGCCATAGCAAATGCGTTTTATGATGCTACTGGGATTCGCATGCGTAAAATTCCATTCACACCTGCGAGGGTGAAAGCGGCTTTGGATGCTGTAGGCTGAGTTGACGAGTAGACCAGGGAAGAAACAAACACTCTAAATAAGTGCCATTGGGTATCCAGGTAACAACTGGTGAATCGTCATAAGTGTAGTTCTCATGGCTGTAGGGCGTTATAGCAGACGCAATGGTTAAAATAGTTTTTACTCATCATTTCGCTGACAGCATTCCTGGTAAACAGTATAATCCTGACAATAGCGGCTGATTCCTGAATATGATTTTTTGCAGAGAATTAACGCATAAATCATCACTAGATATTTTATATTTTTTTAAGGTGTTTACGTATCACCATGCTAGAAAACTATTTACCTATTCTGATATTCCTTTGCATTAGTCTCATTATGGGGACTGGTTTTTTTATAGTTGGATATATTCTAGGTCCCCATCATCCCGATAGTGAAAAGATGTCACCATATGAATGTGGGTTTGAGGCATTTGAGGATGCCAGAATGCAATTTGATATTCGTTATTATCTTGTTGCAATATTATTTATTATCTTTGATCTGGAGATTGCATTCTTTTTCCCCTGGGCAGTGGCACTACGAGAAATAGGTATGGTTGGGTTTTGGGCTATGATGTTATTTCTTGGCATATTGGTTATAGGCTTCATTTATGAATGGCGTAAAGGGGCTTTGGAATGGGAGTAGATGAAAAAATTCATGAACAAGGGATTGTTACTACATCGGTAGATAATCTAGTGAACTGGGCCCGGACAGGTTCAATGTGGCCGATGACATTCGGTCTTGCGTGCTGTGCTGTGGAAATGATGCAAGCTGGTGCCGCGCGATACGATCTCGATCGATTTGGTGTTATTTTCAGGCCCAGTCCCAGACAATCTGATGTGATGATAGTTGCTGGTACACTTGTAAATAAAATGGCGCCTGCATTACGAAAAGTCTATGACCAGATGCCAGAACCACGCTGGGTGATTTCTATGGGATCATGTGCCAACGGCGGTGGTTATTACCATTATTCCTACTCTGTCGTGCGTGGTTGTGATCGAATTGTCCCTGTAGATATATACATACCCGGTTGCCCTCCCACAGCAGAAGCACTTCTATTCGGAATTATTCAATTACAAAAGAAGATCAAACGCGGTAGATCCAACGTATTGTTGTCTAGATAAGGAATTCTCAAGTACATGTCGGATCAAATGGAAAAATTTCATACACAGTTGTGCAAATATTTTGACAACAAACTTATAGCCAGCAAATTATATTGTGACGAAATTACCCTCGATATTGAATCCCAATATGTCGTAGATATATTATCCAGCTTAAAAAATGAACAGGACTTTTGTTTTGAAGAGCTAATCGATTTATGCGGCATTGATTATTTGCAATTTGGTAAAGCTGATTGGGAGACACAAGATACAACCAGTTCTGGATTCAGTCGCGGTGTTGCTCAGAATATATATGATGAACATCTGAATAAACCAGCACGATTTGCAGTTGTTTATCATTTATTGTCATTAAAGCATAATCGGCGACTACGGGTTAAGGCATACATCGAAAATGAACCAGCTAGATTAGAGTCTGTTGTGGACATCTGGGCCTCGGCAAACTGGTTTGAGCGAGAGGCATTCGATCTATACGGAATTTTATTTGAAGGACATCCCGACCTCAGACGCATACTCACGGACTATGGATTTATCGGTCACCCCTTTAGAAAAGATTTTCCTCTTGAAGGAAATGTTGAAGTTCGTTACGACCCGGATAAGAAACGAGTGGTATATCAGCCAGTATCTATAAAAAATCGTGTGTTGGTCCCTAAGGTTATACGCCACGATAATTGTCTTGATAAACCGGATAGTGTTGAACAATAGAAGTTATTTAGTCTAAATCGAATAAAAAAATGCCAGAAATTAGAAACATGACAATGAATTTTGGACCGCAGCATCCTGCTGCCCATGGCGTGTTACGTCTGGTCCTGGAGATGGATGGCGAGATAATTGAACGTGCCGATCCTCATATCGGTTTATTGCACCGCGCAACAGAAAAACTTGCTGAAAATAAACCTTATAATCAGAGCATCGGTTACATGGATCGTCTTGATTATGTATCGATGATGTGTAACGAACATGCCTATGTTCTGGCAATCGAGAAGTTGCTAGGTATTACGCCTCCCATTCGTGCTCAATATATACGCGTAATGTTTGATGAAATTACCCGGATATTAAATCATTTAATGTGGCTAGGTGCCCATGGTCTGGATATCGGCGCCATGACGATATTTCTTTATTGCTTTCGAGAAAGGGAAGACCTTATGGACTGCTATGAAGCAGTGTCTGGCACAAGGATGCATGCAACCTATTACCGGCCGGGTGGCGTATATCGGGATTTGCCTGATCAGATGCCAAAATACCAAACGTCACAATGGAAGAACGAAAATATTGTTGCAGATTTGAATAGTAACAGGCAA
This sequence comes from Gammaproteobacteria bacterium, assembly GCA_963582285.1. Taxonomy (GTDB): domain Bacteria; phylum Pseudomonadota; class Gammaproteobacteria; order Eutrophobiales; family Eutrophobiaceae; genus Eutrophobius. Next base: position 12,605 of record CAUZRI010000015.1, read on the forward strand.
GGCTCCTTACTAGATTTTATTGATTCATTCGTAGAAAAATTCCCTCGTTGTGTTGATGAATATGAAACCTTGTTAACTGATAACAGGATATGGAAACAACGTACGGTAGGAATAGGTGTAGTTAGTCCTGAACGAGCGATGCAACTGGGATTTACCGGGCCCATGTTACGAGGATCAGGTATCGAGTGGGATTTGCGTAAGAAACAACCCTATGAAGTATATGACCAGATGGATTTTGATATTCCTGTAGGCGTGGAAGGTGATTGCTATGATCGTTATCTCGTTCGTGTAGAAGAAATGCGTCAATCAAATCATATTATTAAACAATGTGTCGATTGGTTGCGCAAAAATCCCGGACCAGTAATCCTTGATGATCACAAAATAGTCCCCCCAAAACGGGAGGAAATGAAAGATGATATGGAGTCGCTAATACATCACTTCAAATTATTCACTGAAGGATATTGTGTGCCGGAAGGTGAGTGTTACGCAGCGGTAGAACATCCTAAAGGTGAGTTTGGGATCTATCTGGTATCTGATGGTGCTAATAAACCTTACCGGCTTAAAATACGTGCCCCAGGTTTTGTGCATTTATCATCTATGAATGAAATGGTACAAGGCCATATGTTATCAGATGTAGTAGCGATAATAGGAACACAAGATATTGTATTTGGTGAGGTGGATAGATAGTTGCTAGTGAAGATAATATGGAGTAAAAAATAATTTTGACAACTACTGATAAATCAGGTGATAAATATTGAACAACGAACAACGAACAACGAACAACGAACAACGAACAACGAACAACGAACAACGAACAACGAACAACGAACAACGAACAACGAACAACGAGCAACGAACAACGAGCAACGAACAACGAGCAACGAACAACGAGCAACGAACAACGAGCAACGAACAACGAGCAACGAGCAACGAGCAACGAGCAACGAGTAATGAGCAACACACAAAGTGACTGAAGAAATAAAATACAA
>CAUZRI010000016.1:0-13516 GCA_963582285.1 Gammaproteobacteria bacterium
AGAGAGTCAATTATTAACAAAAATTACGTGTTTTATTCGATAAATTCTTCTGTTTTATGCATGATTCTGGTCTTTCAGGGTATTCAATCTCAAGGCGAGACCATCCCCCGTTCAAGTTTCAGTTGCATGAGATAGGCCTCATCGAAACCACCTAAAATCCGCTGATAGCCATCGGGATCAATAAATGGGTTAGTGGTGGTTCCCTGTTTCAATAATGCGATCTTTTCTTTTAAATCAAACCAGTAACTGTGTGAGGAGAGATAGATGTCAACCGGCAGTGTCTTTAATATGGCAAATGCGTAGGCAAAATCACTGGCCATGTTTGGGTAATCGGGGTTGTTCAGGAGTGGTTCATTTGAAGTTGCAGTTTTACTCCTCAGTTTTGGCCGTCAGGTCAGTGACACCCTTTAAAAAGGTGAATTCATACAGATCAGGTTACGGCTGCGGAGATACCAGTCCCCGTTCAATACGCAGGCGCTCAATAAACGCTCGTTCTTGTCCATCGACTATCCAACGATAGCTTATCGGATCAATAAATGGATTGGGTGAAGCGCCCTGTTTTTTCAATTCAATTTTATCCTTGAAATTAAACCAGTAACCATGTCCGGCAAGAAAGACATCCACCGGTAATGCCTTTAACTTGGCAAAGCCATAGGCGATATCTTCCGGCATGTTGAGGTAGTCGGGATTGCCCACCAGGGCCTCTTCAGGATTCATACGCATACCGCAAAAGAAGGCAACATTATATTTTTTCCCATTTTCTTCTGCGACCATACTAAAAGTGGTGCAGCCCTTGCTGTGTCCGGGGGTGAGGTGTGCAGTGAGGACGGTGTCACCCAGCTGGATCTTTTCCAGGTCGGTAATGATCCTGTCTACTTTCACAGGTGCCCATATCCCGCCATCCCGAAAATCGGTCTCGCCACCGGATTCCATGACATGGGCATCACCAGCCATGGCCATAACGGTGGAACCCGTCATTTCCTTCATGTATGCATGGCCACCTACGTGGTCTCTATGGGCATGCAAGGTAAGTAAATATTTAACATCTTCCAGTTTGTAGCCCAGTTTTTTTATATTCTCGGCGATATCGGGGGCGAGTTCTGCTAGTGAGGTGTCTATTAGGAAATGACCTTCGGAACTTGTAATTAAATAGGAAGGGTAGTGACTGACTGCACTGACTGAATAGATATTGTCAATTAAATTCAGGGGATCAATACGCTCAGTTCGCATTGGATCATCATCTTCCGGAGAAAAGCTGCTTGGATCCGTTAACATCAGATGTTGTGCCCCTGATTTTGTATAGACACCAAGCAAACATATAGAGATTGCCAAATAACATAATAATTTAACTAATAGTAATTTAGACCGGTCTACTAGAATTTGCTGTTGCATGTCTTATCTCACCCTGAGTTGAAATTTAGAATTCACTGTTAGATTTTGATTTGTAATGATAATGGGTCATTTTTTTAATATGTCAAAATAAAAAAGGAAATGAGGTAAAAGCCTCATTTCCTTTCGTATCAAAACCAAATAATATTTTATTGCTGTTCCAGTTTCTCCCGCTCTGCCTTTTGCTGCGCCCTGACTTCATCCCGACGTGCATCGATGACTACGTCTACTTCCAAACCACCTCTGCCGAGGATACAGGTACCAACAGGTTCAGCCGCACTTGTCTTAATTGCACCCAGTGACTCCAATACTTGCATGGTAGATTCGCGGGGAGAGGTCCTGTCCAATAAGCCAAACACATTTTCACCAGAGGCGAGACTCCATGCGGTTCTGCCACAACCGTTTACAGCATTTATGTTCGCACCCTGGTTGACCAAAAATCTAATTAAATTATCTGAACCAATAAACGCTGCGGCATGTAACGGGGTCCATCCTGTAGCTGAGGTCTCATTAATGTCTGCACCCATTTCAATGAGGCGTTTAGCCGTTTCTATCGCCCGTCTCTCATCTTGAGGTGTTAAATCATTCTTTTTACCCAGCCCACTTGCCACCATCAACGCCGTTCCATTTCCCAGAATCTGATTATCGTCCGCATAACTTTTGGTTTGATCCATAAAAATGGCATGGTTAACGTCCGTTTTAACTAAGGGATTTGCACCATGCTCCAGTAGCAGTTCCATACCAGAATCATCTAATGCCGCAGATGCGAGGAGGAACGGTGTTGCACCGGTCAGGTTCAACCAGGTTAAATTATCCATACGCAGGCGTGGTGGTGGGTATTTCATCTTAGCGTTAACATCAGCACCTCTAGCCAGTAGTGCCTCGGCCAGTTCATGCATATTATTGCCAGGTAGTGGTACAGAGGCCTCTTCATCGGCATATTCTGTATTGACGGCACCTTCTACAATATACAAACCCGCAGTCGGTTCATCCATCATTAGTTTTTCATCTTCCGATAATGTCTCGATAGGCTTACAAAGGGAATCCGATCGGAATCCACAAACTCGGACAGCTGCACTAATTTCATAGCCATGTAGTAGTTTAATACCATCGCGCATAGCGTAATGCAGCGATGTCATACCGTTAGCATCAGCAACATTTGGGTCGGCTCGTTCTTCCAACAGGTATATTGCAAGTTCCTCAAATCCCCATGAACTTGCAATGACCAAGGCGGATCCATCTTCAACGGAAACGTCGTTTACATCAGCACCAGTGCTGACTAGTTTTTTGGCAGTATTTAAATCTCCAACCCTGGCAGCAAACATTAAAGGAGTGTAACCACCCTGAGGCACACTTTGCACATTGCCTGCATAGCCGCCAAGTACCATTGGTGTGTAGTCTTGATTATCTTTCAGTTTGGTTGTGCGAATTGAGACATCTGCGCCACTGTCTATAAGTATACTGGCAACCTCAGGATACCTGAATGATATCGCCCACATTAAGGCAGATTGTCCACGTCGGGGCTCTCGAACATTAACATTGGCACCCTTATCAACCAATGATTTTACTATATCAGTAAGCCCGGTTCTGGCAGCGGTCATTAGCGGCGTTTCACCGCTCCACATGGCAGTGTTGGGGTTGGCTCCTGCCGTTAACAGTATTGTTACCATTTCAGCGTTACGATTTCGAACGGCAAGCGCCAGTGGCGTTACGCCAATATCATTACCAGCATTAACGTTCGCTTTTGCCTTGATTAGTTGAGTTACTGTATCAAGCTTATCCCAATACACTGCCCAGGATAGCGCAGTAGTACCATCTGCCTGTGCATCATTTACATCTGCTTTTTGTTTCAGTAATGAAGACACTGTCTCCCAGTCCTGCTTTTTACTGGCCTTGACTAACTCGAGACCGGTACTCCCCTGAGCCAGGTTGGAGATAAAAAACATAAGTAAAATAACGCCGTACACAAACGGTTGCTTAGGGTGCTTCATGGTAACCTCTTTTTTATCAATACGAGTTTATGCCGTTAGCCAAGATCAAGTTTGCCTGATGATAATCCAAGTTCACCACCAAATTTTTCGGTTGGAATACCGAAGGCGTTGAGCATGGTTACGTGTAGGTTAGATAATGGCGTGCCTTCTTTATATTCAATGTGGCGAGAACCCTTATAGAGTTTGTCACTGGCGCCACCGATTAATGCAACCGGAATATTCCATTGATTATGTACATCGGCATCGCCCATACCTGCACCATAAACCATCATTGAATTATCCAGTATTGAAGACCCATCGATATCCTTGGTTGCTTGCATCTTGTCCAGGAATTCACCAAATATCTTCGCATGAAAAATATCGATCTCACCGGCCTGACGTTTTCTGTTAGGGTCGCCACGGTGGTGTGTAAGTGGATGGTAGGGATCCGTATGACCTAATTGTGTATAAACCATTTCACTGTATTCACGTGCCACCATAAAGGTAAAAACGCGCGTCATATCCGTTTGGAATGCCAATAGTAATAAATCGTACATTAACCGCAGGTGTTCCTCATGTGCAGGGATACCCAATGGTTTTTGCATTTCAGGCAGTTCAATATCCGTTTTTTCTTCTGCCATTTGCACTCGGAATTCAACATCTCTTACCGCATCCATGTATTCGCTTAATTTGGTGTTGTCATCGGCACCAATGCGTTTTTGTACCCTGGCTGCCTCGTCTTTTACAAAATCAAGAATGCTGTATTGACGACCTATCCTGGCTTGCCGTTGTTTAGGATCCGTACCACCATCACCAAACAATCTTTCAAAGATTTCTCTTGGACGATGTTCCATGGGCAGTGGTGTAGTAGGGCTGGCCCAGGAGATGGTGTTGGTATAAGCAGAGCTATAACCGCCGGATGATTGTCCCGCTAACTCAGTGGCATTTTCTATACAAACCTGTAGTGAAGACAATGGGGTTTCCTGACCAAACCTTTCTGCGAATACTTGGTCCACAGATTTTCCGCAGTGAATCTCGCTTAATGATTTATTAGGTTTCACGCCAGTTAGCCACATAGAGCTACCACCCACATGTCCACTGACGCTTTCGGACTCACCATTATCCAGATTGCTTAATACCAATAATCTATCCCGGTGGGCCTCCCAATGTTTCAGGGTCTGGGTCAGTTCAAAATTTGAACCCGCCGTTTTAGGTCGGAAGACGTCCTTAATAATGCCATTAGGGGTATAGGTATAACCCACACGTAGCGGAATTTTTGTCGCGGCATCACCTGGCTTTGCCAGGGCAGGGATCATTGAATCCAACATAGGTAGTGCAACCGATGCCCCCAAGCCTCGTAAAAATGTTCGTCGTTGAATGGCTTTCTTAAAGATAATCATGAGTCTGTTCTCCTCATAGTAAATGGTAAACTTTTTATTATTCCTAACACGATGTCTGAAAACTTATAGTCATTATTTGCAGAATTATGAACGATATCGCGTACTGCCGCCATATCATAATATTGTAAATCCCTGCCCAGGGCATAGGTAAGCAGCTTTTGGGTGAAGGCACTGACAATCACCGAGGAATTACTCAACAGGGCCTTTTGTAATTCCGCAGGCCCCTGAAATTTTGTACCGTCAGGCAACATACCCGATGAATCAATCGTTTCACCAGCATCTTCAGTACGCCACTGCCCGATAGGATTAAAATTTTCCAGACCAAAGCCAATGGGATCCATTCGATTGTGGCAAACGGCACAGACCGGATTGGCCCGGTGCTTTTCTATTGCTTCACGCATAGACAGTTGCTTACCGCTGTCATCTTCTTCTATGAGTGCTGGTATTGCATTCGGTGGCGGAGGAGGCGGTGACGCGAGGATGTTATCCAATACCCATTTCCCACGCAGTACTGGTGACGTCCTGTTGGGATAAGAGGTAATAGCCAAAACTGCGCCCTGTGCCAGCAGACCTTTTTTATTTTCATCTTCAATATTTACGCGGCGAAACTTATTGCCATAAACGTCTGGAATTTCATAGTGCCGAGCCAAGCGTTCATTCACAATCTTGTAATCTGCACGGAATATATCAAGTATGGATCGATCTTCCTGAAAAATACTGCCGATAAATAACTGGGTCTCCTGCATAAAATCCTTACGCAGGTTTTCATCAAAGTCTGGAAACATCTCCAGGTTCTTGTTGGTATGGGGGAGGTTGCGTAGTAATAACCACTGCTCAGCAAAATTATTTACTAATGACTCTGAACGCTCATCTTTAAGCATTCTTTTTACCTGTTGTTGCAGGACGTTTGAATCACTTAGTTTTCCCTGATCAGCGAGTGTTAATAACTCGTCGTCGGGTATGCTGCTCCAGAGAAAAAATGACAATCGCGAGGCCAGTTCATGCTCGGTAAGATCATAGTTACTGTCTTTTGCAACATTTCTCGGGTCACTTTCTATGCGAAACAGGAAGTCAATATTTACCAGCAACCCCTCTACCGCCATCTGAATGCCAGCCTCAAATGTGCCATATTGACTTCGCCCAGTTTCAAAAAGTGACAGCAGAGGTTGAATATCTTCTTCGGCGACAGGTCGGCGATAGGCTATACGCGATAGTTGAGATACGATTTTTTTTGCACAGGGTGCTTCATCTTTTTTGTTTTTCGGACTACAGACAAATATTTTTTCACGACTGACTGTATTACCAGAACCTTTGGCATTAAAAGGACCGGTAATTGAAATACTGCTTACTGAGGGAGCAGTGAATGCCCGTTCATATTCTCTTTGCAATCTGGCAGTAAAGTAATTGTTATAACTTTGTTGTGGTACCGCACCTTCCCAGGCAAAGTTTTCTTCCAGAAATGCTACCTGAACAAGTCGTTCGCCTGCCTCCACTGGTATGCGGATTTTTAAATTGGCATCAGCGTTACGTTCGTATTGTGCCTGATCGAAATCCGGGGGGAGTGTATCTGCCCGGCCACTACCCAGTGCCAGGCCAACATTTTTACCACCCACAGTTAATACCTCTTTACGTTTTCCATCAATACGCGCCTCGAGTTTGTGGGGTTCATTTATCCCAATTACAAAGGCGCCAGTATCTGTTCTTAACAGGCGAACGCTAATTTCGTATTCTCCGTCCAGTGGGAAGCGATGATTGATTGCAAGTCCACCGCGGGTACCAAACGGTAGGTCTTCATTCATCCGGTCATTTTGTAATACAAAAGGTGAGACCACGTATTGATGTGTATCGGCGTCTATGGTGTTATCACCCACGGCAAGTCGACTGACCTGACGAGCAACAGACATATACTTTTCCATTAGAATAGGTGAGACAGAAAGCAGGTCTCCGAGATTATCAAAGCCACCTGAATTATCAGGGGGCAATAACTCTGCGGCATTAATATTGACACCTAACAGGTCGCGAATAACGTTGGAATATTCTGTACGATTTAGTCGGTGTGCCGTGACAGTTCGACCTGCATTAGGATTAGCTGCGACCAGGGTATTTAATTCTTTTGCCAAGTGCATTCCTAATCCATTATAGAAATCTTCATCAGGTCGAGGCATGCCTACAGGTGGCATGGAACGTGTTTGCAGTTTAAGCAGGACCTTTTCCCATAGCGCTGGATCCTTGTTCAAATCCTCTAGATTCGCCATATCCAACATTAAATCTGCGGTTTTTAATGCCTGATTATGACACGAGACACAATATTGGTTGAGATTCTGTCGATATCCAGAGATTTCGTCCTGCGAGTATGCGGAGCTAAAAAAGCCTACGCCTAAGATTACAACACTAAGTTGTATAAATTTATTTAATCCTACCAACTGAAAACTCCTTTGGTTGTTGTCATGCGTTTTGGAGAAATACCAGTACCTTAGTCTACTTTTAATGATATTCAGTAACTGAGGTCGTATATAAGGATAAATATTGCACCAATTTAGCCAGATAGCAAGGTAATCTTCTGAAATTTAAAAGTGGGAATAGTGTGAAAATTTCTGCATTTTTTTCAATTTTAACCAGTCTTGTAACGTCGTTATTTTCAAAATTAAACACTAAATTGAAGTTTTGGCTGTATTTTGATTAATTTACGGATGATTCGCCTAATTCGGAAGTAATTATGGAAGGCGATCTTACGTTTACTCTACCCTATTTAATCTTGTACGAGATGTGCCATTAATACACAATAACGAGGTTAAACAGTGGCTACTTATATGTATTCATCTATACTATATTTCAAGTGTTAATTGTTGATAAAAATACGATTCTGTGTGGTGCATGAATAGGGTCAGTATATATTCTATTGTTGGGGGAAAACATGGTGTTTCGTTATAGCTGGATCAGTTTATTGCTGTTGCTATTGAGTACAACTGCTAGTCAGTCGCAACAGGTTATGGAGAATGAAGATGAATTTCAAAATACACTGAATCGTTATTGTGTCACCTGCCACAACGAAACGCTGAAAACAGCAAACCTTATGTTGGATAAAATCAACCTCACCAAGGTCTCAGAAAACCCTCAAATTTGGGAACGTGTTATTACCAAACTATCACTACGGCAAATGCCCCCAGTGGGTATGCCACGTCCCGATGATGCATTCTACAAATCGTTTGTTGACTATCTGGGTAATGAACTGGACAGCGTCGCCTTAACCAGCCCAAACCCGGGAAAGATGGTTGCCGCACATAGACTTAACCGAACTGAATACACTAATGCCATACGCGACCTGCTGGGCGTTGAAATCGATGGGGCAGCTATGCTTCCCGCGGACAACTCCGGTGGCTTTGATAATCTGGGGGATCTTCTCTCCGTATCAGATGTATTGATGGAGAGCTACATGTCGGCGTCTCGCAAGATCAGTCGCCTGGCCGTTGGTGACCCTACAATTCACACTGATTCTCTGGAATATGCGATCAATCCAAAACTTCTGCAGAACGACCGTATGAATGAGGACCTGCCATTCGGCACGCGGGGAGGACTGGCGGTGCGCCATAACTTTCCAGTAGATGGCGAATACATATTAAATGTCCGTTTACTAAAAACCTCAGGCTCCGGATTAATTGTAGGCATCAATCAACCCCACAGGTTGGATGTTAGGGTCGATGGTAAACGGGTCAAACTTTTAACGTTTGGTGGTGAGAATGTGGGGCTGGGATATGCTAACGGCGGCGCGGACAAGGTCCCACCGGATTTTGACCAGGCAGAGTACGAGCGAACAGCAGATGAAAAACTTGAACTCCGCTTTCCGGTACAGGCGGGTACGAAATCAATCCAGGTCGCTTTTCTGGATGAAACCTTTGCCTGGGAGGGACATATCCCACCACAGACATTTGAAAATTGGAATAAGGCGAGGATAGGCAGAGACCATGAACGGGCCTGGCGTGATCCTTGGGTAACCAGTGTCATGGTCACCGGACCATTAAACGTTAAAGGTTCTGGAAATACTGTCAGTCGCGACAAGATATTCATATGCAGCCCGGCCAATAAGGCGGAAGAAGGGCCCTGTGCCAGTAAGATACTGACTAACATTGCCCGGCTTGCCCATCGTCGTCCGGTTGCAGAAACGGATATAGAACTCTTGCTCAAGCTTTATCAGCAAGGTGTCAATGAATTCGGGACGTTTGAGGCCGGTATACAGATGGCCATAGAAGGTCTCCTGGTAAGTACCGAGTTTTTATTTCGCATCGAAAGTGACCCTGCCGATATTGCCAAAGATGAGGTTTATGCCATCAGCGATTTGGATCTGGCATCCCGTCTGTCTTTTTTCCTTTGGAGTAGTATACCCGATGATGAGTTGTTGACCCTGGCCGAACAGGGCAGGCTTAGAGAACCAGCGGTATTGAATCAGCAAGTCAGACGGATGCTTAAGGATGAACGTTCCAACACCCTGGTAGATGATTTTGCCGACCAGTGGCTTTTGCTACGCAACCTCCCCCAGTTGAGTAAGAATCAGGATATATTCCCAGACTTTGATGAGAGCCTGCGTAATGACTTACATACGGAAATAAAACTTTTTCTTGGAAGTATATTTTATGAGGACCGTTCAATATTGGATCTGTTTAAGGCAGATTATACCTATCTAAACGAGCGACTGGGTCGACACTATGGTATCAAGGAAATCTATGGCAATCGATTTCGAAAGGTAACACTGGACGATGAAAACCAACGAGGTCTATTGGCCAGGGCAAGTATCATGGCGATTACCACCTATCCGAACAGGAATTCCACTGTGTTGCGGGGCAAGTGGGTACTGGAAAATATCCTGGCCTCACCGCCACCACCACCACCTGCAGCGGTACCTGCTATTGAAAATATTCAAGCAGAGCCAGGGCAAACCCTGACGTTACGCGAGCGTATGGAAATACATCCGGCCAATCCGGTGTGTATGGTTTGTCATAACCAGATGGATCCCATAGGCTTTGGTCTTGAGAACTATAATGCTATTGGTCAGTGGCGCACCGAGGACGAAGGTAAGCCTATAAATGCTGCCGGGAAACTTCCCAGTGGCATAGCATTTGAGGGGCCGGCAGAGTTACAGCAGGCATTGTTAAGCAATCCGGAAGTGATTGTCAGCGCATTCACACAAAAATTGCTTACCTACGCCCTGGGTCGGCCGGTAGAATATTACGATATGCCAACAGTCCGCGAGATTGTTAATACATCAGCCGATAACGAATACCGTTTTTCATCTATAGTCTTTGGAATAATAAACAGCATACCTTTTAACAGGAGAGTAGGATCATAATGATATTTAAGAAAACACTTCCTCGTCGTACATTCTTACGTGGTATGGGGGCAGCCATCTCCCTGCCGATGGTGAGTGCGATGATCCCGGCGCTGGCGGCACCCTCTGAAAGTAAAATTCCTTTACGGACCGGTTATATCTACTCCCCGAATGGCATCATCCGGGAAACCTGGCGGCCTGCGACTCGAGGTGCAAATTTCGAAATGACAGATGTCATGAAAAATTGGGAAAATGTCCGCGATAAGATTCTGGTATTGAGCAATATGAACAATGGGGAATCGGAAAGTGTGGATGGGCACGTCGGTGGTAGCTCCATGTTCCTTACTGGTATCGAACCAAAGAAATCCTTGAGCGAACTTCACCTTGGTACCTCCGTGGATCAATACATCGCCCAGAAGACCGGTAAAGAAACCCCTTTAGCGTCATTGCAGGTATGTATAGAGAACGCGGCAGAATTAGCAGGCCAGTCCAATGCGGGTTATAACTCGGCATATACCAACACTATTTCCTGGTCCAGTCCCACTACACCAATACCTATGGAACATCGGCCTCGCGAGATCTTCGAGCGTCTGTTTGGTGATGGCGGTACGGATCCTGCAGCACGAAAAAGTAGAATAGGGAGACAAAAGAGTATCCTCGACTTTGTGCGAGAAGATACCTCCAGGGTCAAGCGTAAGTTAGGTATGACGGATAATCATAAGCTGGACGAGTTTACCGATGCACTACGTGGTGTTGAACAACGGGTCCAGATGGCGGAACAAAAATCCGATATGGAATTACCAGAGATGCAACGTCCCGTGGGGATTCCTGTACACGAAGAACATATTGGATTGATGTACGATTTATTATTCCTGGCCTTCCAGACGGATACCACCCGAGTATTCTCCTTTATGGTGGCACGTGAATACAGCGAAATGGTTTATACCCATCTCGGCCATACGGATCCTTACCACCCATTAACCCACCATCGTGGTGATCCGACCCGTAAGCGTCAGGCATCCGAGATCGATGTGTATCATGCCAAATTGTTTGGAAACTTCCTTACCAAAATGGAGCAGGCAAAGGATGCCGATGGTTCCTCGTTGCTTGATAACAGCATGATCGTTTATGGCGCTGGTATGGGTGAAGGTGACGTCCATAATCAGTACAACGTCCCCATAGCCCTGATAGGTGGTGGTGGAGGTAATTTGCAGAGTGGTCGCAATATCGAGTACACCATGGGAACACCACTAACCAATCTCCATCTGTCCATGCTGGATATATACGATATACACTTGGAGAAGATGGGAACCCGGTTTGGGGAGTCAACAGGTAGGCTAGATCTCAGCGCTACTTCTTAATTATTAAAGTGGGGGGTTCTGTATGGCTGTAAATATTCTGGCGAAAAGGTATTTGGCTTGGTTCATGCTTTTGTTGTTTTCGATAGTGAGTCATGCAGACACAATGACAAGTGATCAGCAATTATTGAAAGCGAGCAAACAACAGGACTGGGGAACCGTACGTACCGTTTTATTGAAACAAGATGTTGATGTCAATACTGCCCAGGGTGATGGGGCCACAGCCCTGGCCTGGTCCGTGTACTGGGATCAGCAGGAAATTACCCAGCTATTACTTCGCGCCGGAGCTGATCCCAATGTCGCCAATGATTACGGTATCACGCCTCTTTTTCTGGCGGTTAAAAACCGTAATGCCGCCATGGTTGAAGCACTTTTGAATAGCCGGGCGAATCCTAACGCTACCTTATGGAGTGGCGAATCACCCCTAATGACTGCTGCTAAAACCGGCGTCAACGAGGTGGTGCACGCATTATTGGACCATGGTGCCAACATCAATATTCAGGAGCCCCGTCGCAACCAGTCTGCGTTGATGTGGGCAATTGCCTTTAATAATCCTGACACCGCGCGAATATTGATAGAACAGGGAGCGGATGTTAACGCCAGCACGATAATGTTAGATGAAGATTTCGATCCCGTCGTCCTGGAAGGTTACAAGGCAAACGTTCTCGGCACACCTCAAGGTGGTTATACGCCACTGATGTTTGCAGCTCGTGGGAATGATATGGCAACGGTTAAACTGTTGGTAGCGAACAAAGCAGTTATGAATGCAGTAGCCGTTGAAGATGGTACTGCCTTGATAATAGCTGCGGCCGGAGGCTACGAAGACCTTGCCCTTTATCTCACGCAGCAAGGGGCTGATCCTAACCTTACTGATGCCAACGGTATGACACCATTGCACTATGCCATGCGCGATGGGCTCAAGGTATTACACACTATGCGTACCAACTTTGATAAACAGGTATGTGGTTATGCATCAGACTCCCGCTGCAAAACCTATACAAGCTTGACTCCCGATGAACTTAAATTACTGGATGACCCCAAATTTGGTTTGTACATCGTCGAGCCGAAAGGGAATCCGAACTCCCCTTTGTACGGAAAAAATATGCATACCCTGGCCAAGTCCTTATTGGTGGCCGGTGCTGACCCGGATGTGGCAATGAAATACCCACCACCGCGACTGCGCATGGAAAGATTGTCGTATTTTAATCTGACCGGGACCACGCCGTTTATGCTGGCAGTCGCTGCATTGGATATGGATGCAATGAATATGCTGCTGGAGACTGAGGTGGACGCCCTGGTGAAGACGGAGGCAAACCCCGATATTTTTTCCAAACAGACGAAAAACTTTTCTGATGATAATCAATTTCAGGGCAATGCAACCTCACTAATGGTTGCTTCCGGCATGGGTCGAAACAATGATTATTCACCCGATGAGGAAGTCAAAGCCCTTGATGTTGTGCAGCGTTTGATAGACTTTGGTGCGGATGTTAACGAAAGGAATGATGTCGGCTGGAGCGCATTACACGCCGCCGCATTTCTCGGGGCCGATAAAATAGTTAGTTTCTTGGTAGAAAATGGTGCGGAAATTGAAGCCCAAAATGGCTGCGGACTGACGCCACTCAGTCTGGCAGTAGGCAGAAATCAGAAGGGACTTATAAGGCGAACTGTACCGCATGTTACCACCGCAAACTTGTTACTAGAGTTGGGGGCAGGTGACAAAAAACCCTCCGATCCGGTTGGTCAATGTGTGCTAGGTCGAGGTGGACTGGAGTTCGATGATTTCCAGAGAGACCAGGTTGAATCGGTGATTAAAATTGCTGGTCTACAGGAAAAGCTGGATGCAAAATCCTTTGGCTATCTCGTTGGTAAGACTTACAACGTGAGCGAAACTGGTCGATTAGGAAATCGGTAAAATAAAAGGATCTGAGTAAAATAGTCGTTACCGTAAAAAGATCTGAAGAACAATGTGGCTGTTTATTCATAAAAATAAGTATTAATGTTTTTAAACTGCCAAATTTTATTCATCACGAGGGGTGACATATCTCAACTCAGTATTAATTAAGATACATTTTTTTGGTG
>CAUZRI010000017.1:0-13294 GCA_963582285.1 Gammaproteobacteria bacterium
TACCATTACATCGATGATCCTTTCTGTCAGTTTTAAGCTTTGCCTCTCGTCGGCAAGGGAGATAAATTGCTCACTGGCCCTGGTCAACATAGGCCCTAGCTTTGAGTAATGCATATAAGATTGCAGTCCTACGAGTAAGGCAACTACGGAAAGAATAATTAAACTCCGTCGAGGCAGATGTGAGCGGAACTTGAGACGTTTAATAATGTGTTGCGGGCTATTCATGCGACGCTCTCTTTAGGCTTTGGATGGTAGATAGTTAAAATGAGTAGTACCCATAACAGGATCAGCCATTGCACCAGCTTTAACAGCATCTCGGAGAGATCCATTTGGGTCTTTTGTGTTTCCGGGTAGGAATAACTTTCCAGACGGTCGATCTGTTCAAAGGCGGCGTCCAGGGTTTCATTGGTGAGATCCGTGAGGGCGACAATATTGCCCCCCATACCCGATACATAATCCAGGAAGGCCGTGGCATCGGCATCCAGTCCCTCTTCTTCACCCAGCCATAATAGGTGTAGTGAGATATTTAATTCCTTGAGTCGATCCAGTTCCGGTTCGATGCGACTGAAGTTGGATATCTCCGCATCGGAGATGAGGATCATGGCCTGCTTTAATCCGGAGGGCGAGCTCTCCAGCACACTGGTTGCCATATCCAGACCGCGATAGAGTAAGGTCCCCAGGGCGACATAATCGTCCAGCCATTTTAGTTCTTCTTTAATGGCGGCAACGTTCTGGGTGACGATACTGACCACAAAGGGGGTGTTATTGAAATACACCAGACCTACGCGATCACCGAAGCGACGTTCTTCGAGGAAGCGTCTAATGCTTTCACGGGCGACTTCATAGCGGGCGAGAAAGGGGACTGTTTCGGTGTTAACCCCTGCGCCCCGTTCGCCACGTTGACCGGTGACGGGGATCAAACCTAATTGTAGTGGGCGTTCATAGTTTAGTTCTGCTCCTGCGCGTTGGACCCTTGTGTCCCCTTGCATGGAGCCGGAGGAGTCCAATAAGACCATGAATTCACGTGCAGTGCGTTCTACGGTGCGGGTGACCTCGATGGAGGGAGATGTTAGGACGATTAATAGTAGAACGATTATGAGTGTGCCAAGGACGATGCTGAGGTGATCGACGATGGAGCTGATTCGGGAACGGGTTATTGTAACAAGGTTGATGTCCGGGAAGAGCTTGCCGTGGTGGCTACGCCATTGCCAGATGAAAAATATCAATGTCGCCAGGCCGAGAAGCATGGGCCAGGTGTTGGTTATGGATAGTGTGGACCATTGGATGTTCATGGGGTTAGGTTAATGACCGCCTGAAAGGCGGACTTTATTCTATTGGATACTGGCGTTCGCCAGTATGACGTAATGGGCATTACATTTTTCCCTAACATAACTAACTCTGTTTAAAACTCTCTGTGAGTTGGTTGACTATCTCTTTACGTTGCTCGCTGGATTGTTCAGTCCCCTGTGTGGCCTGTATATATAATGTCTTTAGATGTTCAAGGTCTCCGTCGGTTTTGTCGTTGGCTTCTGACCAGTGTACCGGGTTGATCTTGAATTCATCGTAGCAATACCAGATGATGGCTACTCTAATGCCTTCCCAGAATTCGTCATTTTCTAGTTTGTCATCCTGCAGGTGATCCAGGACGTGTTCCCAGCGGTTACCGAGGATGCCAATCTGAGCGGTGACACGGTGACGTAACCACGATCTTGCGGTGGGGGCGACTACCATGATGCTTACCAGTATCAGGCCAATAATGAACAGGAGTAATGAAGGATTGGGATTAACGCTAGCCGGTATGGGTAAGCCGAAGGCACGGCCGGGGAAATAGAGGTTGAAGGATTCCAGTTTGCCATTGTTTAACATCAGCGCCGAGGGGAGTCCTACAAAACCTGGGGACGGTCGGAAATTCACGTCCGTGGTACTCACCACCCTGCCGTTGTCATCAATCAAATCAACTCCCAGGGTGATGTCATTCATGGCATAGGCCTTGCCGCCGGGACATTGCACGCCAACAGAAGGACAGTCGATAATCTGGAATGCATAAAAGGCCTGTAGTTGGGTAAGTCCGTTTTTTAATTCACTACGCGTCACTTGCGGTGACCCATGGTGAGCAACCCAGGGACTTTCACTCCAGGATTCTGTAAGCAGTGTCTCATCGAGATTACTGATCCGTACCCTGTCGGCATCGAATTCTAGTGAAATCCCAAGATGGAGCAGGTCTCCCAGGTGAAAGGATTCTTCTTCAGAAAATAATACTGAGGAACGGATATTAATATAATTATCTGAATATACTACCGGGAGAGAATATGATTTTGCGTATGCAGAACATGACGCAAAACAAATTACAAACAGGGTCGCGCTAAGAATCTTATTCATTTCATACTTCAACATCATAGTCTCCTGTGTTCTCGGGTCCGCGCCAGGTTCACGAGTTGTGGATATATCTGGCGTTGTTCGGCAATAGCTATACTGTCCACAGAGGTATCACGCATAGCACGGCAAACTTGATCTACGCGGGTTTGCTCTGCCTGGTTTATTTGTGATCGACGTTTGCGGGATAGCATGATGATCCTTTCGCGGTTTCTTTCCGGATCCCAGACCTTACCTACTCCCTGGGATTCCTCGCCAAGGTTGAAGGTTACCACTACGGAAACCAGATCACCTTGCATGTGTCTTAATAGCGTTACGGGCAAAAAACTTTCTTTGGCTGTTCCGGAATCAATAAAATCAGAGACCAATATTATGAGACTGATTTTTCCTTTGTTATATTGTGCCAGATAAGGTTCCAACACCTTTTCGATATTGGTGTGTGGTCGTAACGGCAGATTGGAAACCGCGTGATTGTATTCATCCATTTCTGTACGAAGATTGGCCTTGTGGATCTCTTCGATGACATCGTCGGCAAACAACGCCACCCGTACCCTGTCCCCAGCGCGCCATAGTGAATAGATCAATTGTTGAACTACCGCATCGCGTATTTTGGTCTTTGCCGGATAGGCCATGGAGGCAGAGACATCCGCAAGGATCAATACCTCTGCTTGGGTTTCGTGTTCAAATTCATTTACTGTCAGCGCGTGTTTCGGACTGAATTTGTCGATGTGGCGGGGATTATCTTCCAATGGTTCATAAGGACGACTACGCAGGAAGCGCATCCCGTCCCCGGCACGTCCCAGTTGATGACGTCCGGGCAGAAAGCTGATGGCCAACTTCTTGATGGGAAGGATGACGCCCTTCTCTTCTATGTGACGTCGATCAAGTCCAGGCATAGACCTGTCCCCTTTCCCTAAGAATGGTTCCGATCAGGCGTTCCATGTTCACCGGATAGTTGGTTTCAATGCGGTGGTTGAGCATGGGCACCGCGGTGGCAAAGACATCTGCCGACGTCACCTTATTTCGACCATGGTACAGGGCATGAGATCGTAATAGCGACGGCCAATAGGTACTTACCCGTGATGCCACGCCACCCATATCACTAATGACATCACCCCCCAGACCATCTGCTTCCAAGGCATCCGTGGGATAGCTGGGATCAGTACGTCGAGTAGCAACGGTGATGGAATTTAATAAATGGATTATATAGCTTGGGAGTTCTATGCTCTCTTGAACGACAGACTGTATATCACTGAGCTCTTCCCTGGTCAATACCGGTTCGATCTTTTTCAGGTTGTCCTGCAATACTGCGGAGGCCTCTTCTACGATCTGGTATTCGATTTCTTTGCTTGGGAATCCCCAATGGATCTTTACCATGAAACGATGCTTGGCGGCCGCGTCCAGTTCCCATGTGCCTTCATGCGATAAAGGATTCTGTGTGGCGATGACATGGAACGGTGTGGGCAGGTTGTGACTTTGCTCACCGATGGTGACGCGTAGTTCCTGCATGGCTTCTAGTAATGCAGATTGTGTACGGGGATCGGTTCGGTTCAGCTCGTCGAACAATACAATATTATTAAACAGGGGACCTTTTACTAATCTGAACTTGCCACCATGTTCCTCTGGTATCTCCGCACCGGTTAAGTCATTGGGTTTTAGAGTGGGTTGACCTGAGATCCTGCCGATGCTGACATCTGAGATCGATGCCGCCAAAGCACTTGCCGCCAAGGTCTTACCTTCACCTGGGACTGACTCCAATAAAATATGTCCCCGGGCCATGATGGTCATCACGATTAAATCTAGAACAGATTCCTGACCCTTGATGACTTCACCAATGTTTTTCCTTAACGCATGACTCAGTTTCTGCGCTGCTTCGAACTCCATACTGTTAACTCCCCCGTCGTACTTATTTATTATTCGTTGTTATCTAAATATTACATTTGTTCGCCCTAAGGGCGAATCATCTTGTACTGGATACTGGCCTTTACCCAAGGGCACAAGCGCCAGTATGACGAGGACTTAAACCTCGTCATTCCGGGGCTACACAGTAGAGCCCAGAATCCAGTCAAATTTAATGACCGCCTGTAAGGCGGACTTTTCTACTGGATACTGGCTTCCGCCAGTATGACGAATATATAGCTAGTATTACGTCACTTCACTCTTATCAACTTACAATTTACCCCTCACCCCTCACCACTCAATCAATACATTTCCACTTCCCATTGTATAATCTTCTCCCGTAGCGTCGCTAACTGTTCCTCTGTTCCTCTACCGGCAACTGCTTCTACTCTCCACTCATCCGCCAGAGACTGATTCAAGTATATCGTTTTGTTACCCACCCGCGTCAGCAATGGTCTGATGGTTTTGATCTTCCTGTCTGGCACTGCATTCCTATCGAAAAAGGGCTTGTCCAGGATAAGGTAATCGGCCCACTTCCCGGGTTCCAATGATCCCAACTGGTCTTCCCGAAGTACGTACTCTGCTGCCCAGAGGGTCGCCATTTTTAAGGCCTGTACGCGGTCTATACGCTCTTCTGGATTGTAAACATGGCCATCATCAGAGACTCGGTTTACCAGTAAATCAAACCAATAGAATGTACCGGCTTCAGGATGGTTACGATCATCAATTTCAAGTACTACTTTGGCACCACCTTTTATAAGTCCACCAACAGGTACAACCCATTTTGTAAACGCTGCACCATAATCTGCTGCGACACCGATCACCATGGTCTCCAGGTACGTCGCTTTGCAACTCATGATGACACCCAGTTGCGCAATTCGAGGTATCTGATCAGGTCGAGGATTCATGGCACAGTGGTCAAAGCCATGGCGTTGAGCTCGAATTTCTTCCATGGACATGCCCAGCTTTGCGCTTTCCGCCTCTATCGCATCCAGTCCCGTTTCCAGTACATAATCCCCTGCGGTATGAGAATTGGCATACCGATGGCCTTCAGAAAGAATCTCCTTTACCCATGCGTTTGTCGGTTTTTCCCATTCACGATCTTTAATCTCCTGAGGAATTTGAGGTGGCTCAAGAGTCGTGGAAAAAGAAGGATATGCACCGTCAACACCGCGCAGACTCATTCCGTTAAACCATACATAGTCTGTTCCGTAACCCATAAATTCAGGATCAGATCGTTCAAAGGTGGTTTGTGCCAATGTTCCCAGACTAGGTGAAAATGCGAGGCGAGTCCCAATGGTCCCTCTTTGATCCAGTAATTTGTAAATTTCAATGGTACGGCGACCACGAATAGTGGAGGACCAGGTAGTAACCCCTGTGGCAGCCCATAACCAGTTTTGTCGTTCGAGTATCTCGGCCAACTCGTTGGTGTTCGACAGGTAATCCGTGCGTAACACCCGGCTTAACGTATTACTGGCACGGCCCGTGTTGTCATTAAAGGCATCCATTAATCCAGGCTCCATGGGGTCTCCCCATTCTGAGCGATAGAATATTTCTGCATTGGTATTGAGTACCGGACGTTGCACACAAATCACATGGACACGATTATTTGGCGCAAGCTCATCCAGCTGCATGTTCTGTTTTGTATAACGCTTTTCTAGATAACCCACCTGGCAATTCGGCGCCGGGATGCCCATTACGATTACTATCCATTTGCCATCTTCAGTTTTCGATACGGCTTCCGTCAGGACTTCCCGAGTCTTGGATACCATGTATTCCCAGCCTTCTTCCCAGTTCGTACCATACCTAAAGTCAAAGGAAGGGGGTTCAATACGCCATTCATAATCATTTCCGCCTTTAAGTACATCTTTCGCAAACCTGCTCACACCATAGCTATCAAGATGTGAATGGGTGTCTATTATTCCGGGTATCACCGTTCTGCCACCGGCATCAAGTATCTCTGTTTGTGGGCCAGCCAATGAGCGTATTTCTTCGTTACTTCCCAGACCCAGTACCTTGCCGTCCTTTATTGCCATGGCGTCGGCAACCGTTCCGGGACTGGTATTGGAACTCACATTATCCATGGAATAGACCTTGGCGTTTACAACAATCGTGTCAGCGACGGGTATATACTTTGCTAGTAAATCTGATTGTGCATGCACATTGACTGTACCGATCAGTAGTGCACCACTTAGCATCAGTAATTCAAAATTTGCACTCCATCCTTTTGCTGTAGAAAATATTTTTTGCATTGTAAGTCGGCGCATGATATTGCTCCTGTGTTATGTGACCTTAGGGTCACGAATTAATTAACTACGTTTTGCTAAAATTCTTCTTCCTCATACCATACTTGCATCATCCCCTGAGATTTTTCGGGGTGTAGTGAACAGTGAAAAGGATATATCCCGTCCTTCATAATATCTATTGCCCAGCGTTCTCCGGCATTAATCACTGGTGACTTCATATCAAAACTGAGGTTATTACCCATGTGTTGCATGAAGACGATTCTGTGTACGTCCTCGTCTTTGTTTTCAATGATTAATGTCCCATGGACTCCCCGGTGTGCCAGGATAACGTCCAGGTTAGTGGGCGCAATTCCGTCATCTCCAATATCAATCGTGTAGACATAATTTGAACGAAATACTTTCTGATAATGAAAAAAATTTAATATCCCACGTTCAGATAAAGTAGCAAAATCTTCATCGACGGCCCTGACATTTAAACTGAATGCGATGAGAACGACCAGGATGCACATCGGTAAATAAAAAATTTGTACTGACACTTAGTGATCTCCAAACATAAATATATTTTCCCTTATTGATCCTATCCTTATTGGATTCCCGCCTGCGCAGGAATGACGGACTCTTAAACCCCGTCATTCCGGGGCTGCGGAGCAGAGCCCGGAATCCAATCAAATCTATTGTTCGCCCATAGGGCGATACTATTAATATTGGATACTGGCTGAAGTTTATACCCTTTAGGGTGCCAGTATGACGAGGACTTTAAACTTCGTCATTCCGGAAATCACGAAGGGATTGTCCGGAATCCAGTCAAACCTATTGTTCGCCCGAAGGGCGATACTTTAATTATTGGATACTGGCGTCTACCCGAGGGCACAAGTATCCGAGGGCACTAGCGCCAGTATGACGACTGCTAATTTTTCCTCACTCCTCACACCTAACCTATTAATTCCCCTCCGCCGCCGCCTCTGCTTCCCAGATGGCAATGTGTTCCAGTGACATCGGTTGTAATCCAACGGCTTCCGTTCCAATCTCCGAAGCGAAACTCGGATCCAGATAAACGGTATTGCCCCCGACTACAGTCATCAATGGTCGCACAGTTCTGATCATGCGCGTGGGAACAGAAAAATAATCCTTATTTAATATTAGATAATCCGCCAACTTACCGGGTTCCAGTGATCCGAGATCACTCTTACGGCCTACATATTCCGTGGCCCAGATGGTTGCAGTTTTGTAGGCTTCGACTCTATCAATCCTCTCTTCTGGTACCCAGACATTACCGTTAATGTCCTGACGGTTCACCATCAAATCCATATACCAAAACAGTCCCCTCGTAACAGGCTCATCGATCTCAAACACCGCCCGCACACCGCCGTCGATGAGGCTGCGCATGGGTACACTCCACTTTAAATATTGCTCGCCATACTCCAGGGTCACTTCATCGGATATATTGGTGATGTATTTGGGTGCACAACTGGCGATCATGTTGAAGTGCCGTAACTGTTCAATCTGATCCGGGCGGGGGTTCATGGCACAGTGATCAATCGCGTGGCGTTTTGACCGGATATCCTCCAGGCTTAATCCACCACGGGTAGATGCCTCTTCCAGTGACTTGAATACCATATCCAGGGCACCGTCCCCCGCGATGTGTGTACTGGTGAAGCGGTTGCCTTTCTCTACATAGTAATCAACAATTTCCAACATATCGTTGACATTTTCTGTAGAGAATTCCCGGTCTTTTACATCCTGAGTAATTTCCGGTGGTTCCATGGAGGTGGTCATATGGGGATATGCCGAATCGATGGCCTTGGCACCGGTACCGACATACCACATGTATTTACTGCCAAACCGCACGTCCTGGGGATTAAACTGTGCACCCATCGCCGCAAGTACTGAAGGTAAAACCTGAGGGGCCGTTCCTGAGCTCGGACCAAAACCAAAGCGAATTCCGATCTCGCCTATGGCCTCAAGATAGCGATAGGCCGCTACCTGGGTGAGAGAACGGACATTACTTGAAAACGTGGTCATACCCATGGCGGCCACATACTGATTTTCCTGCTTGTACCATTTAACTTGATTCATAAACGGTTCGAATACCTCTCCCGTCATGATCCTGTTAAAGGAATTAGAGGTAAGCCCAGTCTGTTCTGTTTCAACGACACCAGGATCCATCACCGGCCCGTAGTTCAGATTCTTAATAAATTCAATCATATTTGTGTTGCCAATGCCGTCGTTGCGGAAGCGGACATGGACAAAATGATTAGGAGCAATCTCGTCCATTTTATAAACTGATAAGGGCTTGGCACGCAATTGTGCATCGGTCAGGACTACATCTTTACCCAAACTCAAGCCCAGTGTGTAACGTACAAAGGGATCCGAAGTAACATGCTTGCCTTCCCATTCATAACCTTCATCGGGAATTCGGAAGAAGATACGCGTACCAGGCGGTTGAGCTGCTGCTCGTTTTTTTACCTCAGCCAGAATGGCGGGGATAATCTGGTTCCATGTCTCATATTCTCCCGCCATCCTGTCCCATCCTGGTAAAGACGGTTCCATATCAGCAGGTTTAGTGCGACCCGCACCCCGAGAGGCATATTCGAACAGGTGTGAGTGGGTATCGATCATACCTGGTACGACTGTGCGACCTTTTAGATCGATACGTGCGGTATCAGGTCCAGCCATAGCTTGTATCTCGGCATTGGTCCCTAGTGCAAGTACCATATCATTCCGCACTGCCATGGCCTGGGCGGTAGTACCGACATTGGTATTCGTGCCATCATCATCCATGCTGACGATCTTGCCATTAAATAAAACGGTATCGGCATAGGAAATTATCTGAGAGGGGAGATTATTTTGGGCGTATAGAACCGATGTGGTTAATACAAAAACAATCGCAAGGAACGTTTCAATTGAAAACTTGAAACTAATATTTTTAATCATATTCATTAACAAACTCCCACTTTATAGTTAATACACTTACGTCTTGCTGGTACCCTAAAGGGCACAAACGCCAGTATGACGCTTTCTCTATCCCCTCATTCCGGGGCTGCGAAGCAGAACCCAGAATCTAATCAATTTTAAGGACCACCCTAACGGTGGACTTTATTCCATTGGGTACTGGCCTTCACCCAAGGGCACAAGCGCCAGTATGACGCTTTCTCCACCCTGTCATTCTGGGGCTGCGAAGCAGAACCCAAAATCTAATCAATTTATAAGAACCACCCAAAGGGTGGACTTTATTCCATTGGATACTGGCCTTCACCCAAGGGCACAAGCGCCAGTATGACGAGGGAATTACGCCTCACTCCTCACCCCTCACCCTTAACACATTAATTCCCTGCCGCTGCCGCCTCTGCTTCCCATATAGCAATATGCTCCAAGGCAAAGGTTGGTTGCATACCCACAGGTTGCCTACCGAGTTCTGTAGCGTAATCCGGATCAATGTAAACCACATCACCATTTAAAACGGTCATCAGTGGTCGGACGGTACGGATCATATTATCCGGGACACTAAAATAATCTTTATTCAATACCAGGTAGTCCGCAAGCTTCCCGATTTCTAGAGAACCCAAATCATTTTCGCGACCGATGTATTCTGTAGCCCAGATGGTGGATGCCTTAATGGCCTCGTTTCGATGAATAGCTTCTTCCGGAGCCCACACCTTGTCGTTAAGATCCCGGCGGGTGACCATCATGTCCAAATACCAGAACAAGCCTCGTGTGATTGCCTCGTCGATCTCCAATACTGACGTGACACCTGCATCCAATAGACTACGCATGGGGACGATCCAGTTTACGTATTGTTCGCCATAGTCTTCAACAATGCGATTTACATTGGCGATATATTTCGGCGCACAACTGGCGATCATGTTGAAGTGACGAAGTTGTTCGATCTGATCTGGACGCGGATTCATGGTGCAATGATCGATTACGTGACGTTTCGCGCGGATCTGCTCCAATGTCAGGCCACCTTCGGCTGAAGATTTTTCTATTGTCTCCAACACCATGTCCAGCGCGGCGTCACCGGCGATATGGGTATTGGTAAAACGATTACCACGGGCAACGTAATAATCTATATTGCCCATCATCGCTTCGACCATGTGCACCATTGACTCCCGGTCTTTAATTTTTTGTGGGATCTGCGGGGGTTCCAGAGAACTTAAAATGCCAGGATAGGAGCTGTCTGCAGCACGGGAGCCGGTACCCACATACCACATCATCTCTGTGCCAAATCTGAGCTCCGTAGGATTAAAACCCGCACCCATTTCGGCTAACACCGCTGGCAAAACCTGAGGGGCCGTGCCTGCACTGGGGCCATAACCAAAACGGTTACCCAATTCACCTTTTGCCTCCAGATAACGATACACACCTACCTGCATCATGGAACGAATGTTACTGGAGAAGGTGGTGATGCCCATGGCTGCAGTGAGTTGACCCTCCTGTTTATACCACTTCACCTGATTCATGAAGGGATCAAACACCTCACCGGTCATAATGCGATTAAAGGAATTAAAGGTAAGGCCAGTTTGTTCAGTGCCGATAATTCCGGGATCCATAAAGGGGCCATAGGTCAGGCTTTTCGCCAGATCCATCACCTTGGTGTTACCCACCCCATTAAATCCAAGATTAATATGCACCAGGTGATCAGGGGCAAGCTCGTCTAGTGTTGCCAGCGATAATGGAATGGCACGTAACTCTGCATCAGTAAGAACCGTACCCTCTTCCACACTTAGTCCTATCACCCGTTGTACAAAAGGACTTAAATAATGTCGCTCGCCTTCCCAAAGATAACCCTTGTTCTCACTTCGTGGAACTCGCAAGTAAATCCGTGAACCTTTAGGTTGGGCGGCAGCACGTTTAGTAACCTCACTGTTTATTGTGTCAATGATTTCATTCCATGTTTCAAAAGGTCCACCGAGCATGTCCCAACCACCCAGGGTAGGCGTCAGATTGGCCGGACGTGGTCTGGAACGGTGATCGGAGTATTCAAACATGTGGGAATGGGTATCGATAAACCCGGGTACGACAGTACGACCTTTAAGATCAATGCGATCAGTATTGGGACCGGCCATTACACTAATCTCAGCGGTAGTACCTAATGCCAATATCTTTCCGTCGCGAATGGCCATAGCCTCAACTGTGGTGCCGAGATTTTCGTTAAGTCGAACATCGTCCATACTGACGATCTTGCCATTTGTTAAAATAGTATCTGCCCAGGAGATTATTTGATTAGGGATGTTTGTTCCCTGTGCGTATATTGGCCCACTTATTAGCAGCACACACGACAATAGAAAAGATATATAAGACAGTTTTGTGAAGTTACTGAAATTTATTGCCATTGGCATAGCCTCCCCCGAGAGTATTAGGTTACAACTGATATTTTCCTTTACTCATTATATATAGGGCAATATCCATAATGAGTTTAATTATGTAATTAATGTACGACTTAGAACCCGTGCAATCAATTTATTACCCTGAAATTAACCATTTTTCCTTATTTCGGCAGAATTAATATCGCTAGATTCCCGCCCGCACCCAAGGGCACAAGCATGGGAATGACGGTGCATTATTCCTCTCCTCTCACACCTAACCCCTCACCCCTCACTCTTTATTTGCCCATCGCAGCCGCCTCTGCCTCCCAAATCGCTATATGTTCCAGAGCAAATGTTGGTTGCAGACCAACAGCCTGTACCCCTAGTTCTGTAGCATAATCCGGATCCAGATAAACGGTATTTCCGCCTACTACCGTCATTAACGGACGTACCGTTTTAATCATCCGATCCGGTACAGAGAAATAGTCCTTATTTAATATTATAAAATCGGCGAGCTTGCCCAATTCCAACGAACCCAGGTCTGACTTACGACCAATATACTCTGTGGCCCAGATTGTCGCTGTCTTCAGCGCCTCGACACGATCAATTCTTTCTTCAGGTGCCCAAACATTTCCATTCAGGTCCTGACGATTTACCATCAAGTCCATATACCAAAATAATCCTCGAGTGATGGCCTCGTCTATCTCCAACACCGCAGTTACGCCGCCGTCTATGAGGCTACGCATAGGTACTACCCATCCGGTATATTGCTCACCATAATCCTCGGCAACTTTAGCAATACTGTTACCCAGATATTTTGGTGCACAACTGGCGATCATATTGAAATGCCGCAATAGTTCGATCTGATCAGGACGCGGATTCATCATACAATGATCAATCACATGACGTTTGGAGCGGATTCTTTCAAGGTCAATGCCACCTCGTATAGATGCCTGTTCCATGGTATCCAGCACCATGTCCAGGGCACCGTCACCGGCAACATGGGTATTGGTAAAGCGATTGCCACGTGAGATGTAGTATTCAAGATTGCCCATCATCGCCTCGACGATGTAGCCCTGGGTTTCCCTGTCCTTAATATCTTGTCGTATTGCGGGGGGCTCCAGTGATGAGGTATGGTTTGGGTAGGCGCTGTCCGGTGCCTTGGAACCCGTTCCCACGTACCACATATATTCCGTGCCAAACCTCAATTCTGTGGGATTGAAACCCGCCCCCATTTCTGCCAAAACCGCGGGCAATACCTGAGGGGCCGTGCCTGCACTTGGGCCATAACCAAAGCGATTTCCCAACTCACCTCTCGCTTCCAGGTAACGGTACGTGGCCACCTGGGTCATGGACCGGATATTACTGGACCAGGTGGTCATACCCATAGCAGCGGTAAATTGGTTCTCTTGCTTATACCATTTTACCTGATTCATAAACGGGTCAAACACTTCACCTACCATTATGCGA